>NZ_JACARS010000162.1:0-5609 GCF_013386485.1 Pseudomonas sp. P7758
ACCATAAGCGGCCGTTACCGAAGAAACGGATATGTACTCAAACCAAAGACCCCGGCAACGGCAGTTCATAAGACTTCTTAACCGTCCGCACCACCAAAGTAGACGAATAAGTACGAATCGGAATATCCCGATAAATCTCTAAAAACCGATAGATATAATCAGTGTACTCAGTGGCATCCCGAAACTTCGCCACCATCACAAAATCAAACTCCCCGGTCAGCAGATAACAGTCCTGAATCTCCGGATGACTCGCCAGGATATGCTGCATCTTGCGGTCGATATCATTGCTGTCCCTATCAAGCTTGATCAGGAAGAACGCCGTAACCTGAATCCCAAGCTTGCGCTCATCCAGCACCGCCACCTTGGCCTTGATGATCCCGACACTCTCCAACCGCCTGATACGCCGGTAACAACTGGTTGAAGACAGCCCGACACTGTCACTCAACAACTCCAGACTCTGACTGCAATCCCTTTGCAATTTCCCCAGAATCTTCAAATCCATGGCATCTGTCATTTTTTCCATATCTTCCTTGAAAAAACTGCAATGAATCCACCGTAAACACCCACCAATTTGCACAAATCCTGCGCGGTGGCGCACTAACATCAATCCAGCTTAGCAGCCCAGCCAAATCAGGCACCGGGGCCGCATGAGAGGGATCTTATGATAGTCGCGAAACCGACATGGGCCACCGATATCCACGGCCTATTCAGCGCCCCCTACTGGATCCCCCAAGAGCAACGCGCCGCCGTCGCCGCCTCCTGGGTGGGCTGCATGAACGCCTACTTCGTATTCCTCGAAGACCCCGCCTCCGTCAAGACCTGGTCCGAAACCATCTACCAGCACCTGGCCTCCCGCAGCATGCCGCTGACCCTCGACCAGCAGCAGTTCTGGCCCATCGACGCGCTGGAAACCTTCAGGCTGTGGGTCAACCAGGGCTGGCGCCTCACTCCCGCCTCACCGTTCGACGAGGCAGAACGCATCCCCCCACCCGACCTGCCTCACCCGGTCAAACGCGTGCGCCAGGACATTCGCGCACTGACACAGGAACAACTGAACCTGTACCGCTCACGCCTCGATGACGTAATGCAGGTGGCCAACGCCGACAGCGGCTCCCCGTGGCAGCGTTACGCCTATATCCACACCAACTGGTGCCTGCATTACCAGGAAGCGTTTGCCCTGTGGCACCGGGCCTATCTGCTGTACCTGGAAGCGCTGATCGACTGCCCCATCCCCTACTGGGACTGGATGGCCGAAGACGCCAGCGTCGACGGCAGCCCCCAGGCCGGCTTGCCCCAGGCGTTTCTCGATGAAACCTACGTGCACCCGCACACCGGCGAGGTTCGCCCTAATCCGTTGCGCTACGCCGCTGCCAAGGACGGCTGTTCGAAGGTCTGTGAAAAGGCCGGGGTACCGGGTGTGGACTGCCGCTTCGTGCAACGCAACCCGCTGTTCTACACCCAGGGCGAGACGCAGCGCGTCGAACGCACCCAGTTGTACGGCATGAGCCGGATTTTCCAGCAACAGGTGGTCGATGCCCTGAAGTTCAACACCTTCAGCCAGCCCCAGGGAGTGCCAGGTTATCCCTGGGCGAACATCCCGGTGTTTGATCCCCCCCAGGAAGATGACCTGTACCCCAACCGCGCGCTGAATTTCGACGGGCTCTACGAGCAGCCCCACGACAACTATCACGGCTGGATCGGCGGCGACATGGCCGACAACGCCTACACCGCGTTCGACCCGGTGTTCAGCTCCTACCACGCCAATATCGACCGGATGCTGGAGGTCTGGATCCGCGCCCACCCGGCAGCGCAGTACACCACCCAGTGCCTGCTCCAGCCGTTTGCCGGCAGCGAGGCCGACGATGTCACCTTCACCAGTGCCGACGCCTGGCGCTACACCACCCTGGGGGACATGGCCCAGGACAGTCGGCATATCGGCTATGACTACGGTGTGCCCGTCGCACCGCCCTTTGGCACCCGCCGCCCGGCCGCAAAAGCCTGCTGCCAGCAAAGTTCGACGCCGATGCAAGCGCAGGAACAAACCGCAAGCCTGGGCCCGTGGGTGGTGTTCGACCATGTGCGCTGCACCCACGACACCTACCTGATCGACGTATTCCTCAACCAGCCCGACGCCACGCCGCAGCAGGTGAGCGCCGACAATCCGCACTATGTCGGGCGCTTCAGTCGCATCGGCATGGGCCTGGTGGATGACAAGGGCCGCTGCATCACCCATGGCGTGTCACGCGCGCTGAATGCCGCGCGCACTGCTGCCGCATTGAACCTTCGCCCCACTGACACCACGCAGTTATCCGTGGTGGTGACCCATCTCGATAGTGCCCGGGTGTTGACGCCGCAGGAGTACGCGCCGCTGCCTGGCTTTATCGCCCAACTGGTGTGGGACGACCCGCGCCAAACCGTCGCCGGCCCTGCTCCCAGTGCCGGTTGCTGCTCCGTTTCCACCACAACAACACCTGGAGAATCGACATGAGCACACCCTTCAAACAATTCACCTCTCCCGCCGGGCAAGCTCCCAAGGACTACAACAAGCTGGGCCTGGAAAACCAGTTGCCGCAGTTTGAAACCGACTGGAACAACGACCTCACCGGCTGGACCCAGTCTGCGATCATCGGCAACCCGTGGTCGGGCCTCAATGACGCGCCGCGCTCGGGCTATTACAACCCACTGGTGGAAGGCTACGGCCCCACAACGCCGCCGGCGATTACCTGGGCGCCCTTCCCCAATCGGCTGTGGACGTTTTTCTACAACAACGGCACGGCGGTGATTCCACAGTTGGGCGGCAAGGCCATGTCCATGCAACAGGTGATGGAGCTGACCGACAACGGCCAGATTACGATCAACAACACCCTGTACATGCTCTACGACCCGAACAAGCAAGGCACCCTGCTGCAACTGCCCGTCACTCGCTGCCCGAGCATCGACTGGCAAGGCAAGTACAAGGATTTCTCGCCCTCTGGCCCCCGTGGCTGGCTTGACGAATATTGCGAGTGGTCCATCGTGCGTGATGCCGACGGCTACATGCGCAAGATCACCTTCACTTGCGAAAACCCGGCGTATTTCCTGGCCATGTGGCGCATCGATCCGACTGCTGTACTGGGGCTGTATCGCGACTACATCGACCCACAGGTGCAACTCGAAGACCTGTACCTGCGCTACACCGCCGACTGCCCGACCGGTAAGGCCGGCGACCCGGTCATCGACCCCACCACCGGTCAACCGGCCTACGACACCGTCAACAAATGGAACGCCGGCACCGCCTGTGTGCCAGGCCAGTACGGCGGTGCGATGCACCTGACCTCCGGCCCCAACACCCTGAGCGCCGAGGTGTACCTGGCTGCCGCGGCGACCATCCTGCGGCCATTGAGCAGCAGCCAGAATTCCCAGGCGTTGATCTGCTGCGCGCAATACGGGCAGAACTACCGCAACTCCGATCCGCATATCGGTTTCTCGGCCAACAGCGTGGCAGTGAACAACCGGCTGTCGCTGACCAACCCCATCGGCCTGTACCTGCAACAACCCACCGACTTCTCGGCGTGGAAAGGCCCCCAGGGCCAGGACGTCAGCCAGTACTGGAAAATCACCCGTGGCACCGCCAAGTCCGCCGCCAACGGCTCCGACCAGATTCTGCAAGCGGTGTTTGAAGTGCCGGTCAGCGCCGGGTTTTCGATCAACGACATCACCATCAGCGGCCAGCCGATCGACTACGTGTGGGTGATTGCCCAGCAGTTGCTGGTGGGCCTGAGTGTGACAACCACGCCCATCAGCCCGACGCCGGATTCCTGCCCGTGCGTGACGGACCGGGTCAACGGTGTGCAACCCTGGCCGGTACAGCTGTTGCCGCTGGACCTGTTCTACGGGCAGTCACCCACCGACCTGCCGGCCTGGCTGGCACCCGGCACCAGCGGGCAGTTTGCCCTGGTGGTGCAAGGCGCCGACCTCAAGACCACCGCCGAGACGGCGCGGGTGCAATTCTCCAATCCTGGGGTGACGGCGCAGGTCACAAAGTTCCTGCCGGATGCCTCGGCCATCCCCGGGCAAACCAACTCCGGTGGCACCCAGGGCTACCTGCTGACCATCACCGTAAGCCCCACTGCCGCACCGGGGCTGGTGACAGTGCGCGCCCTCAACCCGGGCGAAGCCGATAACCCCAGCGCGGCGGAACACCCATGGGAATCCGGATTGGCGCTGGTGCCTGGCGCCTGACTGATACAGCCCATCAGCCGCACCCACCCAGGGTGCGGCTTTACCTGCTTGCAAGGAGCGCGATGATGTCCAGGTTACGCTTGAGTGTTTTATCGCTGCTGACCAGTGTGGTGCTGAGCCTGTTCGCCATGCAGGCCGCCTACGCATCCCCCACTTCCGACGCCGACGCTTGCGTGCAGCAACAGTTGGTGTTCAACCCGAAAAGCGGCGGCTTCCTGCCGATCAACAACTTCAACGCCACCGGCCAGAGCTTCATGAATTGCTTTGGCTGGCAGTTGTTCATTGCCCTGAACTGGCCGGTGAATCCCGGTTGGCCAGCCACACCTGCCCTCGCGGGTGAGCCGGACATGAACAGTACCCTGGCGCAATTCGGCGTACCGACTGCCTCCGGGCAGCCGATGAGCGTGGCGCCGGTATGGGCCAGCTACAAGGACGCCAACGATATCTTCCTGCCCGGCGCGCCCGCGCCCACCGGCTGGGGCGTGCAAACCCTGGTGCCGTCCAATTGCAGCACCCAGGGCAGCCTCAGGGCGATGTCGGTGGGGGCGCGCAAGTTCATGACCGCCACCTCCGAAAGCGCGATCAACGCGCGGCATGGGTTTCACCTGTCCAGCGGCACCCTGGCCTCGATTCCGGACCCGATCATGGAAGCCTCCGGCGGCTGGCTGACGGACCAGTCGCAGAACCTGGTGTTTTTTGAACGCAAGGTCGGCAAGGCCGAGTTCGACTACATCGTCAGCAAAGGGCTGTACGACGCGGCCAACCAGCTGAAAGTCGCGCAGAACCTCGACAACCAGAACCCCGGCGGGCTGTCCTTGCCCATCGGTGAACCCATGCGCTCGCTGCCGCCCAACCCGGTGCCGCAGGAGCAACTGGGAGCTCTGGAGGTCAAGGCAGCATGGCGAATCCTCACCGGCAAACCCGAGCTCTACGGACGTTACCTGACCACCGTCGCCTGGCTCAAAAACCCGGCCACCTTGCAGTGCACCCAGCAGGTGGTGGGCCTGGTGGGCCTGCATATCATCAACAAGACCCAGGCCTCGCCCAACTTCATCTGGACCACCTTCGAGCAGGTAGACAACGTGCCGGAACCCAACCAGGTGCCGCCACAACAAACGCCGCCCGACAGCTTTGCCTTCAACAACCCGAACTGCGGCACCGGCCCCGAATGCACGCCGAACGTGGCGCGTATCCAGTGCAAGCAGCAGCATCCGGACCGCGACTGCACCGAGCCGTTTCCACGGGACCAACCCGTGCAGACCACCCGGGAACATCCGCTGCCCACTGAACTGCAGGCGCTTAACGGCGCGGTGCAGGCCAATTTTGCCCAGCAGAGCCAGGGCAAGTCGGTGTTCCAGTACTACAAACTGATCAACGTACTCTGGACC
>NZ_JACARS010000163.1:0-675 GCF_013386485.1 Pseudomonas sp. P7758
TGATGCCGCTGGTGTACCCGGTGACCACTGAAGTGTTGCCGGCGCCGCTGTCCTACGAGCAAGTGATCAGCGATTTCTACGACACCGCCAGTGTCGACGTTGCGGCACACCTGGACGCGGGGCGCGATGTGGCGGTGATCTGTGAAGGCGACCCGTTCTTCTACGGCTCCTACATGTATTTGCACGACCGCCTGGCCGAGCGCTACGAAGCCCAGGTGATCCCGGGTGTGTGCTCGATGCTCGGTGGCGCCTCTGTACTGGGCGCACCGTTGGTGTATCGCAACCAGAGCCTGTCGGTGCTTTCCGGCGTGCTGCCCCATGACGAACTCAAGCGTCGCCTGGCGGATGCCGACGCGGCGGTGATCATGAAGCTGGGGCGCAACTTCACCAAGGTGCGTCAGGTACTGGAAGAATTGGGATTGGCGAGCCGGGCGTTGTACGTCGAGCGCGCGACCATGGCCAATCAGAAAATCGTCGCCCTGGATCAGGTCGATCCGACGTCCTCGCCGTATTTCTCGTTGATCATCGTTCCCGGTGAAAGGTGGCAAGGCTGATGACGGCTCCCGCGATTGTCATCCTGGGGCAGGGCAGCCTCGCCACGGCCCGCGCTATCCAGCAGGTGTATCCCGACGCACTGATCCACGGCCTGGCCGGGCGGGTCGAGGGCGCAGATCA
>NZ_JACARS010000163.1:707-3913 GCF_013386485.1 Pseudomonas sp. P7758
GCGCCGCCGGGATTGTGATCCGCACCCTGGCGCCGCTGTTGCTGGAGAAGGGCGTCGAGCCTGCTGTGCTGGCCGTCGCCGAAGACGGCAGCGCGGTGGTGCCGTTGCTCGGTGGCCTCGGTGGCGTAAACGTGATGGCGCGGGAAATCGCCGCTGCCCTGGACGTTGCCGCCGCGATCACCACCAGTGGCGAGCTGCGTTTTGGTACCTGCCTGCTTAACCCGCCCCATGGTTATCAGCTGGGGGATCTTGAACTGGGCAAACGCTTTGTCTCGGATTTGCTGGCTGGCGAATCAGTACGCATTGAAGGCGCGGCGCCGTGGCTGGATCAGGCCAACTTGCCCCAGGATCAACAGGCGCGCCTGGCGATTCACGTCGGCAGTGCCGAGCGCACACCTGCGGCCAATGAGTTGCTGATTTATCCGAAGACGGTGCTGGTTACCTGCCAGCCGGGGCCGCAACTGGCCGGGCGAATTCGTGCGGCGTTGCAGGATGCCGNNCGGCTTGGGCCCCGGCGCTGCCGAACTGATGGTACCGGCAGTAAAAGCCGAGCTGGCCCGCTGCACCGACGTGCTGGGTTACGAAACCTATGTGCGCATGGCCGGGCCGTTCCGCGCG
Organism: Pseudomonas sp. P7758; assembly: GCF_013386485.1. NCBI lineage: Bacteria > Pseudomonadati > Pseudomonadota > Gammaproteobacteria > Pseudomonadales > Pseudomonadaceae > Pseudomonas > Pseudomonas sp. P7758. The sequence goes on from NZ_JACARS010000163.1 coordinate 1,326, forward strand.
GACCAGATCCAGCATTGCACCGACAATCGCGAAGAGATGCAGCGTGCGCGTCATGCCTTTGAGCTGGCGGCGCAGGGGCGTTCGGTGGTGGTGGTTTCCTCGGGTGACCCGGGTGTATTCGCCATGGCCGCTGCGGTGATCGAAGCCTTGCACGAGTCCGGCGACCCGGCCTGGCATCAGGTCGACCTGGAGATTTTGCCGGGCGTGTCGGCATCCCTCGCCACGGCGGCCCAGGCAGGTGCACCGCTGGGGCATGACTTCTGTGTGATGTCACTGTCGGACAACCTCAAACCCTGGTCGATCATCGAGAAGCGCCTGGACCTGGCGTCCCAGGCCGACCTGGCGCTGGCGTTCTATAACCCGATCTCCCGTGCGCGGCCCTGGCAGTTGGGACGCGCCCTGGAAATCGTCGCGCAGCACCGCACGCCTGAAACACCGGTGGTATTGGGCCGTGACATCGGTCGCCCGGGCCAGACCCTGCGAGTCACCACCCTGGGGCAACTGACGCCGGAGCAGGTGGACATGCGCACCATGGTGCTGATCGGTTCGTCCACCACCTGCGTCTTTGCGCGGGCAGGTGGTGGCGAGTGGGTCTACACGCCACGTTGGTACGGCGAGAAACCCGCCTCCTGAAAACAACGGCGGCCCTGCCATGGGGCCGCCTTGAAACGTCAGTCATTGATGCCGGAAAGGTCTGCTTGCCGAGTTTTTTTTGCATCGGCTCAAGTCATACCTTTCTCTACGGCTTGAAGAAAAGCACGGCGCTTTTGTGTGCCGCCGCCTCATCCCCAGCGTTTACTCAGCTGCGCCGCCTGCAGTGATTTTTCCTGCGGGTCGCGGCGCGTCCCGTGGTCAATTTCCAGCAGCTCAAAATCCCCGGCAAGTCGACTAGTGTTGGCGTTGAGCCCCATGTTGGGGGTTATGGAGAAATGGCTATGGAGCGAAACAACAAACGGATCAACAGCGCAAAAAGGAGGAAGCTGATTGCCGCTTACCGGCTTCCGGGCGCGCCCGGCCTGGCGTCGGGGTTGAGCGCGCCGGTGAAGCCCGAGGCGGATGATGAGCTGGACGCGGCGGTGGTGAACAACAGCGTCATGTCGTTTGTGCAAGGCATGACCAGCCTCAATAAGGAGTACACCCGCAAAAGCTATTTGCTGGCGAGCAGCTACGTCAGCGATGTGCTGCGGGTCGCCCGGGGCACAGAGGCCTGGTACAACGAATTCATCAAGGTCATGAGCAGCCTCGGCTGGATGCCGGTCAGGAGCAGTTTCGAGCGGGTGTACACCTCTCGCAAGGGGCTGTCGGTACAGCTGGCGGCGCTGAACCTGATGGCGGCCACCGTGGCCTCGACGTTTCTGTCGGGGCCGCTGATCAGTGTATTGCCCAAACGGGTGGCGGAGGCGGTTGAAGCCTTGAAGCAGCTCCCGGCCTCATTTGAGTTATTCAAGCGAAATACCACCACGCGTGACGGTGGCGATTTCGGCTTGGCGTCCTGCTCGGAAATCGCCGGGGAAGTTTCGATGGTGCTGGTGACGTACAGCTCCCATGGCGTCAGCAAGCAACTGGGCATACCGTTTCTGGAGTGGGACAGTGCATCCGTCGAGGCCTTCAGTGGCCGCACGTGCCTGGTGCTGAACAGCTCGGTGGTCAACGAAGACACGATTCAACTGCTGCGGGACAGCGCAGGGGACAAGGTCCGCCTGGCTATCGCCAACTACAGGATTTGATCTACGGCACCAGGTAACCGCGTACACCGGTGAAGATGATTTGTGCGGCCAGGGCGCACACGAACAGCCCCATCAACCGGCTGACAATCTGCAAGCCCTGGTCGCCGAGGATGCGTTCGATACGGTTGGACAGGTACAGCACCACGCCCACCGTCAGGCTGGCCAGGGCGATACTGAGGATCGCGGTGATCTTGTCGTCCCAGTGCGGCTGGCTGACGCCCATCACCAGCAGCGCACCGATGGTGCCGGGGCCGACGGTCAGGGGAATGGTCAGCGGCACGATGGTCACGTCCTGCTGCACGTTGTCGGTCTGCACCGCCGACTTGCCCTGGGCCATGCCCAGGGCCGAGATGAACAGCACACTGCCGGCGCCGATGCGGAAGGCGTCGACGGTGATGCCGAACACACTGAAAATCACCCGGCCGAACAGGTACAGCAACACGCTCGATACCAGGGTGGCGAGGGCCACTTTCCAGGCCAGGCGCCGCCGCTCCTTGCTGGAGTAACCGCGAGTCAGGCTGATAAAGCAGGAGAGCACGAAGAAGGGGCTGTAGAGCACCAGCATCTTCAGGTAAACGCTGAATAGCACGTGGAGCATGGTGGGAGCTCGCAGCGAAGGAGGGCGAGCGGGAGTTTATCAGGCCTGTGGCTGAGCGCTATCTGTGAAGCGACAACAATCCAATGTGGGAGCGGGCTTGCTCGCGAAAGCGGTGTGTCAGCCAATACATGTTTGACTGACACACCGCTTTCGCGAGCAAGTCGAATCGTCGCACCGCCGCTCCCACATTTTGATCTGCGTCATGCATGGGTCAGGTGGGAGCGTGCTCTGGCCGCTGTTGGCGCTGTGCCACCCAGTACTCC
>NZ_JACARS010000164.1:0-806 GCF_013386485.1 Pseudomonas sp. P7758
GGCGAATCTTCTCTACCGCCTCGACACTGAAGGCATTGCGCAGGAACAGATATTCGATCGACAACTGTTCGCCGAGATTGACCGCCAGGTCCATCGCAAAGTTGGTCACGTCATGGTTACGCGACTCGCCGAAACTCAGGCCGGTGTCCTGTTGCTCACCCAGGCGCTCATCGATCGGGTAGTTTTCAAACACGATGATGCTGTCGAACAGCCCTTGCCCACCCAGCCCCGACCAGCGCTGGATATCCGCCAGCGGCGCGTGTGCGTACTCACGGATGTCCATGTTGCAGGCCTGCAACGCTTGCAGCCACTGATCCAGCGGCTGCGCGGGTTCCAGGGTCTGGATCACCGGTAGCGTATTGATGAACAGCCCCAGGATGTTGTCGGCATTGGCCAACCCCGCAGGACGGCCAGCCACGGTGGCACCGAACACCACAGTGTTCTGCCCGGTAAAGCGTTGCAGCAACAACAGCCACGCGCCCTGGATCAGCGTGTTGGGGGTGATTTGCAAGGCGCGGCAAGCCTGTTGCAGGCGTGCGGTTTGCACCGCATCCCAACGTGAGTAAAGCGCCTGGTGCCCGGGCAAATCCTCGACATGCCGCGGGAACATCGCCTGGTTCAGCGAAGTGGCCTGCTCCAGCGTTGCAAGACGGCTTCTCCAGAAGCCCTCCAGCGCCCGTTGATCCTGGCGTTGCAGCCATTCGATGAACTCGCGGTAACGACCGTTGCGTGTCGGCACGTGGCCCTGGGCATAAAACTGCATTACCTCGCCAAACAGTCGCGAACTGCTCCAGCCGTCCATCAGG
>NZ_JACARS010000165.1:0-17264 GCF_013386485.1 Pseudomonas sp. P7758
CCTCGAATTCACTCGATCACTACAGGATAAACGCCCCGATCAGCCCACACACCACCCCCATCAGCATCGTCAGCCCGGCCACAGTCACCAGCACCCGCGCGTCGAAGTCCTTGCGCAGCATCAGCAGCGACGGCAGGCTCACGCTCGGCAGCGTCATCAGCAAGGCCACGGCCGGGCCGGTGCCCATGCCGAGGGTCATCATGGTCTGCACGATGGGGATTTCGGCGGCGGTCGGGATCACGAACAACGTGCCGACAATCGCCAGCGGCACCAGCCACACCAGGCTGTTGGCCATGGCGCCGTCAACGTGGGGAAACAGCCAGACCCGCGCCGCGCCAAGGATCAGCACCGCCAGGATGTACACCGGAATCGTGCTCCAGAACAGCTGCCACAGGGTGCGCAGCCAGCGGGTCAGGAACGGTTCGGTTTCGGCATGGCTGGCCTGGGCCACGGCGTCGAGCGCGGCTTCCGGTACCTGCTCCGGCCGCGCGATGCGTTGCGCCACCAGCGAAACACCCACCACCAGCACGATCCCGGCCACCAACCGCAGCGCGGTAAAGCCCCAGCCCAGCACAAAGCCCATGAACACCAGTGTCGCCGGGTTCAGCACCGGGTTGGCAATCCAGAACGCCAGCGCCGCGCCGACCGAGACTTTCTGCCGACGCATACCGGCCGCCACCGGAGCGGCGCAGCAACTGCACATCATCCCCGGCAGGGCGAACAGCCCGCCACGCAGGGTAGATCCCAGCCCGGCACGGCCAAACAGGCGCAGCAGCCAGTCCCGTGGGATCAGCACTTGCAGCAATGAGCCGAGAATGACCGCCAGCACCGCAGCCTTCCAGATCGCCAGGAAATACACCTGGGCATAGGCCAGCGCGGCGGCCAGTGGCGCGCTTTGCTGGTCGTTGAGAATCGAGGCGCCGATGCTGTGGTTGTCTGCCGCGATAAACGCCTTGGCGTAGTAGGGCGACCATTTCACGTAGTAGAGGCCGACGCAGGCCACCAGCAGGAACAGCGCTGGTTTCCACCAGAAGGACCAGCCCCGGGCAGGCTGGGTGGAGGAGAGGTTGGACATGTAGATGATCCGCAGGTGAGTCAATAGCGCAACATCATACGCTGTACAAGGCCGCCTCCGAAGCACTGTGGCGAGGGAGCTTGCTGTGGCGGTCAGATATCGGCGCTGACTTGCGTTGCGTCCGGGCAAGTCTGCTGGCCATTATCCAGGCCTTGCTTGTAGTTGCGGCTGAGCAGCGAGGCCTTGCCGTTGTGCCAGGTCAGGGTCAACACATACAAGCTATCGAAATCGCTGCCGGACCAATCGTCGGTAATCACATGTTTTTCACCGACGGCCTCGCTTGCCACCTTGTTGATCAAGTCCGGCAGATACCCATGGGACCAGGCAGTGTAGATGACGGCGTTGTGGTATTTGTCTTCCACCAGTTCGTCAGCGAGGGCGCTGGTGTCATTGGCCGAGAACTTGATGTTGACCGGCAACCCGAGCTTGATCGCGCTGGGGCTGATGGTCATCAACGGGCGGATGTAGCTGTAGGAGTTGTCTTTCTCGCCTTCCTCGACATTGCGGGTCGGGTTGGGTGCGAACACGTAGTTGGCCTTGCCGAATTTTTCCGGCAGCACGGTGGCCAGGTTCATCGCACGGTTAAGCCCCTGGCAGTTGAGTTGGCCGAGGCCCCCGGCAGGTTTCTCGCCATGGCGCAGGAACACCAGGGTTTGCACGCCGTCGACCGGCTGGGCGCGGCTGATCCGCGATTCCAGGCTAAGGCCGACCGCGGCGCTCACCAGCAATACCGGCAGCAGGATGTAAGAGTAGCGTTTGAAGCGTTTCGCAAGGCACAGAGGCTTGTAGGTCATGATGGTTCTAAGTCTCGGTGCAGGGATTCAGGGCAAGCAAGCCCAGCCATCGGGCGCTCTTTAAGAGTTCCCCAAGGCAGTTTGGTTCGTTTCGCGGGGGAGATGGGGCGGCATCCTTGCCGTGTGCAGGAGATTAACCCGCCGATGTTGCTGAATTAAGACGGATGCACGATAGGCACCGAACCACTACTCTCCTACTTTTATCAGGAGTCCCATGATGAACTCACTTTCAGACTTCCCCATCACCGCCAAATGGCCGGCCCGGCATCCCGAGCGTCTGCAGCTGTATTCGTTGCCCACGCCCAACGGGGTCAAGGTGTCGATCATGCTCGAGGAAATCGGCCTGCCCTACGAGGCGCACAAGGTCAGTTTCGAGACCCAGGACCAGCTTTCCAGCGAGTTCCTGTCGCTGAACCCCAACAACAAGATCCCGGCGATCATCGACCCGAATGGCCCGAGCGGCCAGGCGCTGGGGCTGTTCGAGTCGGGCGCGATCCTGATCTACCTCGCCGAGAAGAGCGGTGAATTGCTTCCCGAAGACCCGGCGATGCGTTACGAGACGATCCAGTGGCTGATGTTCCAGATGGCCGGTATCGGGCCGATGTTCGGCCAGGTGGGGTTCTTCAACAAATTCGCCGGCGCGGCCTATGAAGACAAGCGCCCGCGCGATCGCTACGTCGCCGAGTCGCGCCGCTTGCTGGAGGTGCTGGAAAAGCGCCTGTTGGGCCGCACCTGGATCATGGGTGACGAGTACAGCATCGCCGATATCGCCACCTTCCCGTGGGTTCGCAACCTGATCGGCTTCTATGAGTCTGGCGACCTGGTGGGTATTACCGACTTCCCGAACGTACTGCGGGCCCTGGACGGGTTCGTCGCCCGGCCGGCGGTGATCCGTGGCTTGAACATCCCAGCATAAGGACCGGCATGGCTTCTTTCGACTTCAAACAACTGGACGTTTTCAGCAGCGTGGCCGTCAAGGGCAACCCGTTGGCTGTGGTGCTGGGCGCCGACAGCCTGAGCGACCAGCAGATGGCGGATTTCGCCAACTGGACCAACCTCAGCGAAACCACCTTCCTGCTCAAGCCCCGTGATCCACGAGCGGACTACCGCGTAAGGATCTTCACGACTCTCAATGAATTGCCGTTTGCCGGCCATCCGACCCTGGGCAGTTGCCATGCCTGGTTGCTGGCCGGTGGCCAACCCGCTGGGGAGGAGATCATCCAGGAGTGTGAGATCGGCCTGGTGCGCATCCGCCGCCAGGGCGATGAACTGGCGTTTATCGCGCCACCGTTGCTGCGTTCCGGCCCGCTGGAAGCTGAATTGGTCGAGCGCGTGCGTCGGGCCCTGGACCTTGAGCCCGGTGCGATTTTGCGCAGCCAGTGGGTGGATAACGGCGCGGGCTGGCTGGCGGTGATGCTGGCGGATCGCGAGCAGGTACTGGCACTGCGGCCGGACTATTCGCAGTTGCAGGGCTTGGCCGTGGGCGTGATCGCCCCGTGGAACCCCGAGCGGGATGGCGATGAGGCGCAGTTTGAGGTGCGGGCCTTTATTGCCGGCGACGGCGCTCCGGAAGATCCGGCCACCGGCAGCCTGAACGCCGGTGTCGCCCAGTGGTTGCTGGGCGAGGGGTTGGCGCCCAGCCGCTATGTGGTCAGCCAGGGCACCGCCATGGGCCGCGCCGGGCGAATCCGCATTGAACACAGCGGCGAGGAAATCTGGGTCGGCGGCGCGGTTGCCGTTTGCATTGAAGGCCGTCTACAGCTCTAGATCAATGCAATTGTTACCAAGCCTGCAATAAACTGTTCCGCACTTGGCGTTTGTGCTCTGCGGTGCACGAGGCATAAGCTTTCGCCCCAAAGATTTTTGGCCTGCCTTTTTTCAGGAGCATCAATGTCCAGCCAGTTCCCCGAAGCCCGTCCACGCCGCCTGCGCCGCTCCCCGGAGTTGCGTGGCCTGTTCCAGGAAAGCGAATTCACCCTCAATGACCTGGTGCTGCCGATCTTCGTTGAAGAAGAAATCGACGACTTCGTGCCGATCACCAGCATGCCCGGGGTGCAGCGCATTCCCGAGTCGAAGCTGGCCGGCGAGATCGAACGCTATGCGAAAGCCGGGATCAAGTCGGTGATGACCTTCGGTGTGTCCCACCACCTGGACGCCTCGGGCAGTGACACCTGGCAAGAGCGTGGCCTGGTGTCGCGCATGTCCTCGATCATCAAGGATGCGGTGCCGGAAATGATCGTGATGTCCGACACATGCTTCTGCGAGTACACCGACCACGGCCATTGCGGCGTGATGCACGGCGCCGAAGTCGACAACGACCGCACCCTGGTCAACCTTGGCAAGCAAGCTGTGGCTGCCGCTCGTGCCGGTGCCGATGTGATCGCCCCGTCCGCCGCGATGGACGGGCAGGTCCAGGCCATTCGCCGGGCCCTGGATGAAGCAGGCTTCAGCCATATCCCGATCATGGCCTATTCCACCAAGTTCGCCTCGGCCCTCTACGGCCCGTTCCGCGAAGCCGGCGGCAGCGCGCTGAAGGGCGATCGCAAGAGCTACCAGATGAACCCGATGAACCGCCGCGAAGCGGTGCGCGAATCGTTGCTGGATGAGCAGGAAGGTGCGGACGCGCTGATGGTCAAGCCGGCCGGCGCGTACCTGGACATCATCCGCGACATCCGCGAAGCCTCGCGTTTGCCGGTGGCGGCGTACCAGGTCAGCGGCGAGTACGCGATGATCAAGTTCGGCGCCCAGGCGGGTGCGATCGACGAAGCCCGCGTAGTGCGGGAAACCCTGGGCTCGATCAAGCGCGCCGGTGCGGACTTGATCTTCACCTACTTCGCGATGGACCTGGCACTCGCCGGGATCTAAGTAACCTGTGGCGAGGGAGCTTGCTCCCGCTGGGGCGCGCAGCGGCCCTGAAAATGGGCCTGCTGCGCAGTCCAGCGGGAGCAAGCTCCCTCGCCACAAGAAGGCTGTTCGCGGCTGCTTGCAACTTAGCGCTGGGCAAACGCCAGGTTCAGCCCCAACCCCGCAAACGCCGCTGCAAAACTGCGGCGCAGCCAGTTCTGTACACGTGGCGATTCGATCACCGCGCGGCGGAACACATTGGCCAGCAGGCCATAAATCACAAACACCGCAAACGTCATCGCCATGAATACACTGCTCAGCAACAGCATTTGCAGGGCCGGTGCGCCCGCGCCCGGGGTGACGAATTGCGGCAGGAACGCCAGGAAGAAAATCGTCAGCTTGGGGTTCAGAATATTCAGCAACAGGCCTCGCACCATCAGGCTGTGGGCGCTGGAAAGCGTCGGTGTGTCGTTCATGGCAAAGGCCGAGCGGTCCCGCCAGGTGGCATAGGCGAGGTACAGCAAGTAGGCGGCGCCGGCATACTTGAGGGCTTCGAACGCCAGGGCGCTGGTATGCAGCAGGGCGGACAGCCCAAGCACGGAGGCCAACAAGTGCGGGACGATCCCGGCGGTGCAGCCCAGCGCGGCGAACACACTGGCGCGCTTGCCGGCGGTCAGTCCGGTGGACACGGTGAAGATCACGCCGGTGCCGGGAATCAGCACGACGATCAGGCAGGTGATCAGGAAGTTCAGGCTAAGCATGGCATTCAAACTCCTTGTAGGAACGACGGGAGCCCGATCCTTTCACGTTGCGGTTTTTTTGGCGAGTGCGGCAGGTCGGCGAACCCCGGTTAGACTTACCGGTCGATATCTGCCAAGACTGGCCCATTGTCGCCCAAGGAAGCCCCATGCGTTCATCTCGCCTCATCCTGTGCCTTACCACCTTATTGGTACTGGCCGGCTGCTCCAGCCAGCGCACCCAGCAACTGCCGGAGCGCAGCGAAGCCGAGGTGAAAGCGCAGATCGTGCGGCTGATGCCGGCCAGCGTGCCGGATCGTGGCGGCTGGGCCCAGGACATCTACACCGCCTTCAACACGCAGAAAATCTACCCCGGTACGGAGAACATCTGCGCGGTATTGGCCGTGACCGAGCAGGAGTCCACCTATCAGGTCGACCCGCCGGTCCCGAACATGGGCAAGATCGCCCAGGACGAGATCCTGCGGCGCGCCGCTAAAGTCCATGTGCCGGCGGTATTGGTGCGCACGGCACTGCAACTGCGCTCGCCCACCGGCAAGTCCTACGCCGAGCGCTTGAACGCTGCGCGCACCGAGCGGGATTTGAGTGGAATCTTTGACGACTTCATCAGTGTCGTGCCCTTGGGCAATACGCTGTTTGGCGGCTTCAACCCGGTGCATACCGCAGGCCCGATGCAGGTCAGCATCGACTTCGCACAGAAGCAGGCCCGGGATTATCCCTACACCGTGGATGGCAGCATCCGCCGGGAAGTGTTTACCCGCCGAGGCGGCATGTACTTTGGCATCACCCATCTGCTGGGCTACCCGGTGCATTACGACCAGATGCTATACCGCTTCGCCGATTTCAATGCCGGTTGGTACGCCAGCCGCAACGCCGCATTCCAGGCAGCGGTCAGCCGAGTCTCGGGCGCCAATCTGGTGTTGGATGGCGACCTGATCAACTACGGCTCGTTCCTGCCGGGCACCACCGAGCTGGCAGTGCGCTCACTGGGCAAGGCGCTGGACATGCGCAACCCGAGCATCCGCAGCCAGCTGGAGCAGGGCGAGCGCCTGGATTTTGAAGACACTACCCTGTACCAGCGGGTGTTCGCCCTGGCCGACAAGGCCGCCGGCAAACCGGTGCCGCGGGCGATCCTGCCGGGCATCGTGCTGAAAAGCCCGAAGATCACCCGCAACCTCACCACGGCCTGGTTTGCCAAGCGCGTGGATGAGCGTTATCAGCGCTGCATGAAGCGTTAGGCTTATCACCGGGGATTTACCGGGCTGATGTTGATGGTCCGGATGGCTGCGGTGGGATACACCTCCAGCCTTGTCCCCAAGGAAGAACCTGACATGACTGCCCATGCCATCCCCGAAGGCTTTACCCCGCTGCGTCGAAGCAGCCCACTCCTGGACCTGCTTGGCCCGGTGTATAGCCGAGGTGAAGGCTTGCAGCTGGAAATCGGCCTGCGCGCCGACAACCGCCACGCCAACGGACGCGGCACCGTGCACGGTGGCGTGCTGGCCACCCTGGCGGATGTGGGCATGGGCTACGCCATGGCGTTTTCCAGCGAGCCGCCGCTGCCGTTGATCACGGCGAGCATGACCCTGGACTATCTCGGCGCGGTGCAGGTAGGGGAGTGGGTCGAGGTGCGTCTGGAGCATCACAAGCGCGGGCGGCAGATGGCGTTTGCCACTGTCAGCGTGCAGGTCGGGGAGAAGGTGGTGGTGCGGGCAAATGCGGTGTTTGCGGTGCCCCAGGCGCGGGACTGACCGATAAAGAAAAGGCCCGGTTTTCGTGGAACCGGGCCTTTTCCATGTTGCTCTTTGAAATCAGCTGCGTTCAAGGGCCAGGGCTACACCTTGCCCGCCACCGATGCACAGGGTGGCCAGGCCTTTCTTGGCGTCACGCTTGATCATTTCATGCAGCAGGGTCACCAGCACACGGCAGCCTGACGCGCCAATCGGGTGGCCGATGGCAATCGCGCCGCCGTTGACGTTGACCTTGGCCGCGTCCCATTCCAGCTCTTTGCCCACCGCCAGTGACTGCGCGGCAAAGGCTTCGTTGGCTTCGATCAGGTCCAGGTCGCCCAGGCTCCAGCCGGCCTTGTCCAGGCAGCGGCGGGTGGCCGATACCGGGCCAATGCCCATGATCGCGGGATCGACGCCGGCGTTGGCGTAGCTGGCGATGCGTGCCAGTACCGGCAGGCCCAGGGCCTTGGCTTTGTCCGCGCTCATCAGCAGCACGGCAGCCGCGCCGTCGTTGAGGCTGGATGCATTGCCGGCGGTGACCGTGCCGTCTTTCTTGAAGGCCGGCTTGAGCTTGGCCAGGGATTCGGCGGTGGTGCCCGCCCGTGGCTGTTCGTCCACGGCGAAGGCCACCGGGTCGCCCTTGCGCTGGGGAATCAGGATCGGCGTGATCTCATCGCTGAAACGCCCGGCTTCAATGGCCGCCGTGGCTTTTTGCTGGGAGGCGGCGGCGAAGGCGTCCTGGGCTTCACGGCTGATGCCGTACTTGTCCACCAGGTTCTCGGCGGTGATACCCATGTGGTAGTCGTTGAACGCATCCCACAGACCGTCGGTGATCATGCTGTCGATCATCTTCGCATGGCCCATGCGCAGTCCGGTGCGGGCGGCCGGCAATACGTACGGGGCCAGACTCATGTTCTCCATGCCGCCGGCGATGATTACCTCGGCATCGCCGCAACGGATCGCTTGTGCGCCCAGGTGCAGGGCCTTGAGCCCCGAGCCGCAGACCTTGTTCAGGGTCAGCGCCGGCACGGCGTGGGGCAGGCCGGCGAGGATCGAGGCCTGGCGGGCCGGGTTCTGGCCGCTACCGGCGGTAAGCACCTGGCCAAGGATCACTTCATCCACGAGTGCCGGGTCGATGTCGGTCTGCTCCAGCAGGCGACGAATCACCGCAGCCCCCAGCTCCGGGGCCGGGATGCTTGCCAGCGAACCTTGGAAGCTGCCCACGGCGGTGCGGGTGGCAGCAACAATCACGACGTCTTGCATGGAATCTGTCCTCACTGGAAGTGCATTTCTGGAACGTGGTCCGGGACGATCAGTTTACCGGCTGTCTTGCTGACGATCTCTTCAACACTGACGCCAGGTGCGCGTTCCTTGAGGACAAAAGCGCCATTTTCGATTTCCAGGTAGGCCAGGTCCGTCAGCACGCGCTTGATGCAGTTGGCGCCGGTCAGCGGCAGGCTGCAGCGGCTGAGCAACTTGGATTCACCGTCCTTGGACGCGTGGGTCATGATCACGATGATGTTCTCGGCACCGGCCACCAGGTCCATCGCGCCGCCCATGCCCTTGACCAGCTTGCCGGGGATCATCCACGAGGCGATGTTGCCTTGTACATCGACCTCAAACGCGCCGAGCACGGTCAGGTCGACGTGGCCGCCGCGAATCATCGCGAAGGATTCGGCCGAGGAGAAGATCGACGCGCCAATGCGCGCGGTGACGGTCTGTTTGCCGGCGTTGATCATGTCGGCATCGATGGTTTCTTCAGTAGGAAACGGACCCATGCCCAGCAGGCCGTTTTCCGACTGCAGCATGACCTCCATGCCTTCTGGGATGTAGTTGGCCACCAGGGTCGGAATGCCGATGCCGAGGTTGACGTAGAAACCGTCCTGCATTTCGCGGGCGACGCGTTGAGCCATTTGTTCGCGGGTAAGAGCCATTTTTTGTCTCCTTATTATCTGGGCTGGTGGATTATTTGCGGAGGGTGCGCTGTTCGATGCGCTTCTCGAAGGTGCCGCAAATGATCCGGTCGACGTAGATCCCTGGGGTGTGGATATGCGCCGGGTCCAGCTCGCCCGGTTCGACGATTTCTTCGACTTCGACCACGGTGATCCTGCCGGCGGTGGCGGCCAGCGGGTTGAAGTTCTGGGCGGTATGGCGATAGATCACATTACCGAAGTGGTCGGCTTTCCAGCCTTTGACGATGGCGAAGTCGCCGGTGATGGATTCTTCCATCAGGTACGGGCGACCGTTGAACTCGCGGGTTTCCTTGCCTTCAGCGACGGGTGTGCCGACGCCGGTGGCGGTGAAGAAGGCCGGGATGCCGGCACCGCCTGCGCGCAGTTTTTCGGCGAGGGTGCCTTGGGGCGTCAGGACCACTTCGATTTCGCCGCTGAGCAGTTGCTTCTCGAACAGCGCGTTTTCACCGACGTAGGACGCGAAGACCTTGCTGATCTGCTTGCCTTCCAGCAGCAGGCCCAGGCCGAAGCCGTCGACGCCGCAGTTGTTGGAGACCACGGTCAGGTTGCGGGTGCCCTTGCGCTTGATTTCGGCAATGAGGTTTTCCGGGATGCCGCACAGGCCAAAACCACCGGCAAGTACCGTCATGCCATCTTCCAGGCCTGCCAGCGCCTCTTCATAGGACGCTACGCGTTTATCAAAACCTGCCATATGCACCTCTTTTATTGTTTGTGGGCCAGCCATATGAACCGAGTGTTGCGCCGACGGATTGATTTGTTAAGTTGTTTTTTAAGGTTGATTGATTTAAAAAACAGCATAGTCCTCAGCCATCGGGAGAAGCTTCATGACAGTTAAACAGATGCGCGCCTTTCTTGCCGTGGCCCAGACCTTGAGCTTTGCGGCCGCCTGTGAGCGTTTGCATCTTTCCCAGTCGGCCTTGAGCCTGACCATCAAAGGCCTGGAAGAAGGCCTGGGCGGGCGCCTGTTCAGCCGCAATACGCGCAATGTCGCGCTGACCCCCGAAGGAGAATCGCTACTGCCCCTGGCGCGGCGCCTGATCGCCGACTGGGACAATGCCGAGGATGAGTTGCGCCAGCGTTTCACCTTGCAGCGCGGGCGGGTAACGGTGGCGGCGATGCCGTCGTTTGCCGGAAACCTGCTGCCACCGATCCTGAAGATTTTTCGCGCGCGCTATCCCCAGGTCAACGTAACGGTGAATGACGTGATCAACGAGCAGGTGCTGGAAATGGTCCGCGATCGCCAAGTGGAGTTGGGCGTGGCGTTTGAACCGTCGGAAAGCTCATCGCTGGTGTTCACCCCGCTGTATGTGGACCGCTTTGTGGCGGTGGTGCCCGGTGACTCGCCATTGGCACGCCGCTCCGATATCGCCTGGCACACCTTGCTGGAACAACCCTTCATCACCTTGCAGCGCCCGTCCACGGTACGAGTGATGCTTGAAGAACACCTGAAGGCGCTGGACCTGAAGCTGCCCGTAGCCCTGGAGAGCCATCAACTGGCGACGGTGGGCAAGATGGTTGCCAGTGGCTTGGGCGTGAGTGCAGTGCCGGCGTTGTGTGCACGCCAAATGCAGGAGGCAGGCGCCCATTGCATCACCTTGAGCGATCCGGTGATCGAACGGCCGATTGGTGTACTGACCAAGCCCGGCCACGAACTTTCAGCGGCGGCCCAGGCCATGTTTGATATTTTTTGCGATGAAGCGGGGAAGGGGCGTTTCCCGGCGTTGTTGCAATAACCGTCGGCCATAAAAAAGCCTGCTCGTTTTAAGCGAGCAGGCTTAAGTGATAAGTGCGTAGTTATCAGCAGTATCTGTCGATCACCTTAACTTGCGAATGGCCTTTAAGGTTCTGCCACTCGGTATTAAGTGTATGGAAGACCTGCTCGATAAAGTTGCGATCGGCGGCGGCTTTCTTGCCGACATAACCCTGGCCGCGGCGGTACATCTTCAGGCGCGCTGCCAGTTCACGGTTATTCCTGTCGAACTCTTCTTCCACGGTGTGGGGCGCCAGGCAGTCAATATGGACCTGGCCCGATTTACCAATCCAGAGGATATGGTCGTCGAGCGTGTCTTTCTGCGCTGCGAACATCTCAGCCAATTCATCGATAGTTGGTTGGTTGTTCAGATTCATGTGTAAGCCCCTTGACCAGTTGGCGATCTCTAGTTGATCCGTTAAAACTACTAAGTTGTCTCCGGCTCAGAAAACCGGGCGTCAGCGACTGTCTGCCGAATACGGGCAGGGTCTTGAACCGATGCATGTAGTCTTGCTGATGACCTGCTACGCAATGGTTTCATAACGAAGACAAGCAGCGTTTGAGCTCCTTGTACCGATCCTTTCGGGCCGGTCAGCTTCATCAATCTGCCTTGTGGGCAGTGCACATCCGGAAAAAACAGCTCGGCGGTCAGACGAGCTTGTTCAAAACGCGTGTTACCAACGCTCCCGATCCGGGAGACGCTTGAATCATGCAATTACAAAACGGTTACGTCAACGATTATGTAGTGATTATTTTTGAGCACTACATAAATCCTTGCAGGGCGGGGGTGTGAGCGGAAAACATGACTTGGGCGTCACTTTTCGTGCGGGCAGGTCGCGGGATCCGGGGGCTTTTTGTGGCGAGGGAGCTTGCTCCCGCTGGGGTGCGAAGCGCCCCCAACAGGCTGACTGCGGTTCTTCAGGAATCATTCGGTTGTCGGTTTTGGGGCTGCTGCGCAGCCCAGCGGAAGCAAGCTCCCTCGCCACAGAAAAGCAGGATTGGGCTATCCCAGGCGTTCTGCCAGCAACGGCAACAAACGTTCGCAGGAGGCTTCGATCTTGAGTTGCAGCAATTCGTCGCCCCGGGTCTTGCCCAGATTGATGGCAATCACGGGCTTGCCTTGCTCGACCATCGCCTTGCACAACCGAAACGCTGAATACGCCATCAGCGACGAACCCACCACCAGCAATCCTTCTGCGTCATCCACCGCCGCCATCGCCTTGGCTGCCGTGCCCTGGGCGACGTTCTCGCCGAAAAACACCACATCCGGCTTCAATCGTTGCCCACTGCAATGGGGGCAGCGGGGCACCTGGAAACGTCCTTCAAAGGCCGGGTCCAGCAAGGTGTCACCGTCGGGGGCTTGGACGGCATCCACACCCGCCAGGTACGGGTTCTCGGCTTCCATCTGGCGCTGGATCAGATCCCGCTCGCTGGTCTGCTGGCAATCCAGGCACAGCACCCGGTGAAGGCTGCCGTGGAGTTCGATCACATCATGGCTGCCAGCCTGGTCGTGCAGGGTGTCGACGTTCTGGGTGATCAGCCCGGTAATGCGCTGGCGTTGCTGCAGAGTGGCCAGGGCGATATGCGCCGAGTTCGGCTGCGCGACACGCACCCTCGGCCAGCCGAGCATCGCCCGCGCCCAGTAGCGGCGGCGCGCCTGCGGGGTTGCCAGGAACTCCTGGTACATCATCGGCGCCTTGCCCCGGCGCACGCCTTCGCTGTCGCGATAATCGGGAATCCCCGAAGAGGTGCTGATACCCGCACCGGTCAGCACCAGGAAGCGCCGTTCGGCCATGGCCCGGTGCAGGCTGTCGAGCTGGTTATCGACTTGATGTTGCAGGGTATCGAGCATGGGTTCCCCAATGATTATTCGCCGCGAATGTACTGCTCCAGCTGTTTGATCAGGTCTGCCTGTTCGGCAATCGCTTCCTTGACCAGGTCGCCGATGGACAGCAAGCCAAGCAGTTCGCCATTCTCCACCACAGGCAGGTGCCGCAGATGTCGGTCGGTCATGATCGTCATGCACGTCTCGACAGTCTGGTGAGTGTCGACGGTGATCACCGGTGAATTCATGATCTCGTGGGCTTTGGTCGTCACCGAAGACAATCCATGGAGGATGACCTTACGGGCATAGTCTCGTTCACTGATGATGCCCACCACCTTGCCGTCCTGGAGCACTGGCAAGGCCCCGACGTTTTTCGAAGCCATCACGATCAAGGCCTCAAATACCGTATGGTCGTGGGGGATGGTGTGGACTTGATGGTTATGCTGGTCTTTGGACTTCAGCACTTGGGCAACGGTTTTCATGGAGGCCACTCCGGTGTTGTTATTGTTGGGAGGTTAGCAGGCCCTACAGAATCCTGGATGGCCTGCAGCAGGGCAAGGTCCAAAGCGGCATACATCCCGTCGAAAAACGTCATTGTCGCGATTTCTTAGTGCTTCTCAGCCTTTGTTTGCCGGTTTTGCCGCCCGCTTCGGGCTGGTGGCCGTCTTGCGCTTGGCCGGTTTGCGTTTGTTTTTCCATGGTGTGGCGCCACGTCCGGCCGGGCTGGCCGGGCCGCTGATGGTCAGGCGCATGCCAGTGCAGCGGGTCACCTGTTTGCTCATCCATGCCGCCTGTTTGGCGACGAACTCTTCCAGGCTCATCTCGCCGCTTTGTACCATGTCCAGTGCCTGCTCCCAGATAGCGGTGGTACCGGGGTCGGCAATTGCCCGTGGCACTGCATCAATCAGGCTGAAAGCGGCGGGTGTTGCCGACAGCGCCTTGCCGTTTTTCACCAGGTAGCCGCGGTCCAGCAGGCCCTGGATGATCCCGGCGCGGGTGGCTTCGGTGCCGATCCCGGTGGTGTCCTTGAGCTTTTGCTTGAGCAGCGGGTCTTCCACCAGCTTGGCGACGTTTTTCATCGCCTTGATCAGGTCGCCTTCGGTGAAGGGTTTGGGTGGCTGGGTCCACAGGTCCTTGAGGTTGACCTTGGCCACGGCGTAGTCCTGCCCCTGAACCAGTGTTGGCAAGGACTGCGGCGCAGGTGCTTCACGGCCCTTGGCCGGCGCCAATGCTTCCGGCAATGCGCGTTTCCAGCCAGGGTCGACGATGACTTTACCGACAGCCCGCAAGGCTTCACCGGCACAATCGAAATCTGCCTGGGTACGGTCGTACTCGTGGTTGGGCAGGAACTGCGCGAGATAGCGGGCGCGAATCAAGGTGTAGACGGCGCGATGCTTGCCCGTCAATTGCCCGACATCCTTGCCGGCGCCGGTGGGAATGATGCCGTGGTGAGCGCTGACCTTGGCGTCGTTCCAGGCTCGGGAGCGTCGCTTCGGATCGATGTGTGGCATCAATTCATTCACCGCCGGATCGGCCCGCCCCAGCGCCGCGAGGATTTTCGGCGCGTCGCCGTGCTGGCTTAGGGGCAGGTAGCCGCAATCGCTGCGGGGGTAAGTGATGACCTTGTGGGTTTCGTAGAGCGACTGGGCAACATCCAGGGTTTCCTGGGCGCCGAGGCCAAGCTTTTTCGAGCAGATTTCCTGCAAGGTGCCGAGGTCGAAGGGCAGGGGCGCGACGTCGCGCATGCGCTCGGTACGCAGTTTGACCAGCCGGGCGCTGGCGGCGTTGCTCATGGCATTGGCGGCGTCCCGGGCAAGCTGCGGATTGAGGCAGCGGCCCTGATCGTCACAGGCGTCTTCGGTCGCGCGCCATTGCGCCGTAAAGGTGATGTCGTCGTGGAGCAGATCCACATCGATGGCCCAATAAGCGACGGGTACAAAGTCGGCAATGCTGCGGTCCCGGTCCACTACCAGGCGCAAGGTCGGGGTTTGCACACGGCCGACCGGCAACACGCCCTGGTAGCCGGACTGTCGGCCCAGCAGGGTAAACAGGCGGCTCATGTTCATCCCGATCAGCCAGTCGGCACGGGAGCGGCCAAGGGCCGAATGGTAGAGGCTGAAGGTTTCAGCACCGGGCTTCAACGAGGCCAGGGCCTTGCGGATCGACGCATCGTCGAGCGCCGAGAGCCATAGCCGCTGGATGGGGCCGCGATAACGGCAATGCTCCACCAGCTCACGGGCGATCATCTCGCCCTCACGGTCGGCATCGGTGGCGATCACCAATTCCTGGGCTTCCCCCAGCAGACGCTTGACCGCCTTGAACTGGCTGGCAGTCTTGGGCTTGACCAGCATCTTCCACTTTTCGGGGATGATCGGCAGGTCGGCCAGCACCCAGCGCTTGTACTTGGCGTCGTAGCTGTCGGGCGGGGCGGTTTCCAGCAGGTGGCCGATGCACCAGGTCACCGTCACGCCTGAACCCAGCCAACAACCGTCGCCACGCCGGGTCGCGCCGAGCACGGCGGCGATATCCTTGGCCTGGGACGGTTTTTCACAGAGGAACAGCCGCATGGTCACCACATTCGCTACGCAATTGAATGGGGAGCAGGATGAGCAATAAATCAGAATTGGGCAACTTTTATCTGGATGGATATACAGCAATTTGTGTGTCTGGTGCTAAACCCAATGTGGGAGCGGGCTTGCTCGCGAACGCGGGGTATCAGTCAACCTATCCGGCGACTGACACCCCGCTTTCGCGAGCAAGCCCGCTCCCACACTGAAACTCCAGCGTCGGCCGGATCGAGGTTTAGTTATTGTCGATATCGACGTTCTTGGTTTCTTTCAGGCAAATCAGCCCCACGATCAGGCTCACCCCGGTAATTACCACCGGGTACCACAGCCCATAGAAAATATCCCCGGTGTACACCACCAGCGCAAACGACACCGTCGGCAGGAACCCACCAAACCAGCCATTCCCGATGTGGTATGGCAGCGACAGCGAGGTGTAGCGGATGCGTGTCGGGAACAGCTCCACCATCAGCGCTGCCAGCGGGCCGTAGCACATGGCGGCGATCAGGATCAGCGCGACAATCAGCACCACCACCATGGTTTTGTTGACCTGGGCCACATCAGCCGATTGCGGATAACCCGCCAGGGTCACCGCGCCTTTCAGGGCGGCTTCGTCGTAACCGTCGATACGCACATCACCCACGCTCACCTGCACCGTGCTGCCCGCCGGGGCGGCCGCGCTTTCGTACGGCAGGCCCTGTTTCACCAGGAAGGTCTTGACCTTGTCGCAGGGGCTGTCAAAACGCGCCTTGCCCACCGGGTCGAACTGGAAGGTGCAGGTGGCCGGGTCTGCCAATACAGTGATCGGCGACTGGCGGCTGGCGTGGTCCATCGCCGGGTTGGTGTAGTGCGCCAGGCCCTTGAAGATCGGGAAGTACAGCGCGGTGGCCAGCAGCAGGCCGACCATCAACACCGGCTTGCGCCCCAGCTTGTCCGAAAGCCAGCCGAAGAAGATGAAGAACGGCGCACCAATCACCACGCTGATGATCAGCAGCATGTTGGCCAGTGCCGGATCCATCTTCAAAAACTGTGTGAGGAAGAACAGCACATAAAACTGCGCGGCATAGAACGTCACTGCCTGGCCGGCGTTGATGCTGAACAGCGCAATCAGCACGATCTTGAGGTTTTCCCATTTGCCGAACGACTCGCGGATCGGCGACTTGCTGGCCTTGCCTTCCTCTTTCATTTTCAGGAACGCCGGCGACTCGTGCAGGCTCAGGCGGATCCAGGTGGAGATGCCCAACAGCACGATCGACAGCAGGAACGGCAGGCGCCAGCCCCACACTTCGAATTGGTCGCCGGTGAAGTAACGGCACGCCAGCACCACCAGCAGCGACAGCAGCAGGCCGAGGGTCGCGGTGGATTGAATCCAGCTGGTGTGGAAGCCGCGTTTGCCCGCCGGGGCGTGCTCGGCCACGTAAGTGGCTGCACCGCCGTACTCGCCGCCCAGCGCCAGGCCCTGGAGCATGCGCAGTGCCACGAGGATGATCGGTGCGGCAATGCCGATGCTCGAATAGGTCGGCAGCAGGCCGACGCAGAAAGTCGCCAGGCCCATCAGGATGATGGTGGCGAGGAAGGTGTACTTGCGCCCGATCATGTCGCCCAGCCGACCGAACACCAGCGCGCCGAACGGGCGCACCACAAAGCCGGCGGCGAAGGCCATCAGGGCAAAGATAAACGCCGTGGTGTCGTTGACCCCGGCAAAGAACTGCTTGCTGATCACCGCCGCGAGGGCGCCATAGAGGAAGAAGTCATACCACTCGAACACCGTCCCGAGGGAGGAGGCGAAGATGACTTTCTGTGTGTCGTTGCTGTCTCGCGCCTTGGTGGCGGAGCCCAGGGGTTGAGCGTGTTCTGACATTTGGGTAGCCCTCACAGTGATTATTTATTGTTGTTCCACTGTCGGCGCCACATCGGCGCCGCTATTCCCCTGTAGGAGCCCGGCTTGCCGGCG
>NZ_JACARS010000166.1:0-16418 GCF_013386485.1 Pseudomonas sp. P7758
CAAGGAGCCTGTCCATGCGCCTCAATACACTTCTCGCTGCCGCAGCCTTGCTGCTCACTCCCGCCCTAGCCTTCGCCCACCCCGGCCATGGCGACAACGGCCTGGTGGCCGGTATCAGCCACCCGCTGGGCGGCATCGACCACTTGCTGGCAATGGTCGCCGTGGGCCTGTGGGCCGCTCAACAAAAAGGCTCGGCGCGCTGGGCGCTGCCGTGCACGTTTGTCGGCACCATGCTGATCGGCGGGATGCTGGGCTTTGAAGGGCTGGAACTGCCGGCGCTGGAAAGCGGGATTGCCGCGTCGGTGCTGGCGCTGGGCCTGGCGGTAGCGCTGGCGGTGCGGCCGCCGTTGTTCGTGGCGGTGGCGGCGACGGCGCTGTTTGCACTGTTCCATGGCGTGGCCCATGGTTTGGAGCTGCCGGACATGTCCAGCCCGTGGGCGTATGCCATAGGGTTTGTGGGTGCGACGGCGGTTTTGCATGCTGCCGGTTATGCCGTGGTGCGTTTCCTGCCGGCGGCGGCTGCGCCGTTGGTGCGGGTGGCGGGTGCGGCTTCGGCGGCGACCGGGGTTTGGTTGCTCGCTGCCTGAGATTTTCAGCGCTCCTGAGGGCCTCTTCGCGAGCAAGCCCGCTCCCACAGTCGACTGCATTCCAACAATGGAACTCGATCGAATGTGGGAGCGGGCTTGCTCGCGAAGGCGGCAGTAAAGACAACACCGATCCCAAGCCTGATACCATGTCGCGCAAACACCCCTGCCGTGACGACGCCAGCCGATGCCCATCGCTCCAAGCTCCGCCCTCAAGCCTCAATTGACCGCCGTGTTGACGCACTTCCACGACCTGATCGTGCCGCTCTGGCAAGGCCCGGGCTGGAATGCCGACCTGGCGCTGCCCTATGAGGCCCTGGACGCCGATCATCGGCCTTTGCCCCCGCAACGCTATCGCGCCATGGCCTGCGCACGGCAGTTGTACCTGTTTGCCAGCCTGATCGGTGAACCCGGCGCAGCCTTTGCCGAGGAGCGCGCCGCCGCGTTGTTCCGTTCCCTGCAACGGCACTTCCACGACGCCGAGCACGGCGGCTGGTTCTACAGCATCGACGCCCACGGCAAGCCGCTGGATAAGCGCAAGGACCTCTACACCCACGCCTTCATCATCTTCGCCTGCGCCCACTATTGGGCCAAGGTACGTGAATCGCTGGTGGAATCGGTGCTCGATGCCGCCCTGGAAGTGGTCGCCGAACGCTTCGCCACCGGCGACGGCCTGTATGAAGCGGTGCTGGAGCGTAACTGGTCGTCCCTCAAGTCCGGCCCTCTGCAAAACCCGTTGATGCACCTTGCCGAAGGTTTCCTCGCCACGTTGGCCGTGCGGGAGGACGCCGTCACCCAAGACGCGTTGCTGGACCTGGCCAACGCCATGCAGAAGCGCTTCATCGACCGCCAACACGGCGTGATGATGGAAAAACCGCTGGGCGCTGTGGATAACTGGTTTGAACCGGGGCATCAGTTCGAATGGTTCTTCCTGCTGGAATCTTCGGATTTGCTGCGGGGCACACCGTTGCACACATCACTGAGCAAAGCGTTCACCTATGCCGAGCAAAAGGGTGTGGATAACCTGACCGGTGCGGTCAGCGGCATGCTCGCCCTGGACGGCAGCGTGCGCGACGGCACCCAGCGCATCTGGGCCCAGGCCGAATACCTGCGGGCGCTGACCTTGCGGCCCGACAGTGAAGCCGTGCTGCAACGCCAATTGCTGGCGCTGCAACAACGCTTCCTGCACGACAAAGGCTGGAATGAGTGCCTGGATACCAAGGGGCACGTGAGCCGGCGGGACATGCCGTCGACCACGCCTTACCACTTGGCGACGTGCTACCTGGGCCTTACGCAATCCATTTGCGGTCCCCGGTAAAACTGATCGTCAGCCAGCGGGCCGCGTCGGGCTTGCCCAACCCTGTGGATATTTCTTCGCGCAGCCCGTCCAGGGTGGCGACGTTATCCACCGGGTAATCCGCCGGCAGCACCACATGAATCTCGATAAACCGCGCCCGCCCGTGCTTCTGCACGTAGGACACGTAATCATCGAAACCATGCCTGGCCTGGGCCGCCTCCATCACTTCGCGCACTTTTCCGTCCAGTTGGTCCGGCACAATCCCCAACACGTCGCGTAGCGCCGGGCGCAGGATCTTGAAGGCCGGCGCCAGCATGCTCAACGCCAGCAGGATCAGGATCAACGGGTCCACATACACCGCCCACTGCCCATAGCCCTGGGACTTGAGCAACAGCGCCGCCAGGAAGCTCACCAGCAGCCCCACCGACAGCATCGCGTCCACCAACCAACTGATGTTGTCGAACTGGATCAGCGACGACTTGAGCGTGCGATTGCGGTAACGCACGTAGAAGAAATAGGCGAACTCGACGACGGTAAACACCGCCGCATAGATGATCACCAGACCCAACTCGATATCGCGCCCGCCATTGATAATGCCGAACACGCCGTTGAGAAACGCGTAGATGGCGATCAACAGCAGGAAACTGCCCTCGATCAGCAGCACCATGGGCTCCAGGTGCCAGTAGCCGAACTGGAAACGTTCGTTGCTTTTCTTGGCGATCAGCTTGGCCGTGATCAGCATCAGCACCTTGATGGCGGTGGCGATCAGCGAGAAAAAGCCGTCGAATAAAATCGATTGGGCGCCCGACACCACCCCTGTGATAATCCCGGCGATCGCCACGGCAAACATCAGGATGGTCGATTGTTTGAGCAGCGACTGCTCACCTCGGTTACTCACATATCCTCCTGTCAAAACCCTTGAACCGCACAGCGCGGCGGGGTTTTCAGGGGTGGAGTGTACCTTATGTCCTGTTTTGGCCGATTTGCCGCATATTCAAGCCTGACAAAAACCCTGTGGCGAGGGAGCTTGCTCCCTCGCCACAACAGCTCGACGAACTTAGGCCTTGGCGCCACGCTCAATCGCAAACCCGGCCCAGGTCTGGCTCACTGGCATCAGCTCCAGGCGGTTGATGTTCACGTGTGCCGGGGTGTTAAGCACCCAGAAGATCGTATCCGCAATGTCCTGCGGCTGGATCGGCTCGGCACCGGCATAAGTCGCGTCATAACGCGCCTGGTCACCGGCAAAGCGCACCAGCGAGAACTCACTCTCACACAGGCCCGGCTCGATGTTGGTCACGCGCACGCCGGTGCCCTGCAGGTCGCAACGCAGGTTCAGCGAGAACTGTTTGACGAAGGCCTTGGTGCCGCCATACACGTGGCTGCCCGGGTACGGGTAGCTGCCGGCAATGGAACCGAGGTTGATGATGCCGGCGCCACGGCCGTGGGCGATCAAGCGCGGCAACAGCAGGCTGGTGGTGGTCAGCAGGCCCTTGATGTTGGTGTCGACCATGGTTTCCCAATCGTCGAGGCTGCACTTCGGCGCAGGGTCGGTGCCCACCGCCAGGCCGGCGTTGTTGATCAGCCCGCGCAGCGTGGCAAAGGACGGCGGCAGGTTGGCGATCGCCTCTTCCATGGCCTTGCGGTCACGCACGTCCACCACCAGGCCGAGCACTTCGGTCTGCTTGGAAAGCTCGGCGCACAGGGCGTTCAAGCGCTCTGAGCGGCGGCCGGTGAGCACCAGTTTCCAGCCGGCTTCGGCAAAACGGCGGGCACAGGCTTCGCCAAAACCGGAGGTCGCGCCAGTAATAAACAGCGTATCGGACATGGTGTTCTCCTTGCGGGGCTACGAGGAAAAAAATCAGCCAGCAGAATGCCCGGCTACCGGGCTGGCGGCAACTGATACACGCTGTGGACACAGGTGAATGCCGCTCATGCTGTACGAAATTCAACCAATCGCCCGAAAGCCATACAGGCCGTGGCGTGCAGCCATGTGCGCGCACCTTATCCACAGCCCCGTCCACAGTCTTTGGGGGCAAGTACAAAAGCTGAAAGCCGCGCTACACAAGGCTTTCAGCGCGATTCAAAAAGTTTTTTGCTTGACCTTGCGCAGCCCGTATGTAGCCCGGTTCAAAACGGTGCAACCAGGGCGATGGCTCCAGGCCAGTCATTCCGGCCTCTGCGGCACTCTTTCCAGAGTTTAGTCACAGACTTATCCACAGGCCGGAGTGACATATTCCGGTCATATACCTGTGTCTTTAAACAGGTTGACAAACCCCTCGGGCGGTCACGAAAAACTCACTGATCAATAAACAACCACCACGCTGCAAGCCACGAAAACAAAGGCCTCCAGCCAGCTACTCCCACGTTACCCACAGCCGGTTCCACAGTGCTTGGGGACAAGTCAAAACTGTGACAAAACAGGGATTTGCGGCGGCTATATGTCGCGCTTTGGCAGGTGCCCGGATTTGTTGTCCACAATTTCAGGAAAGCACTGTGGATGATCGTTCCCACGCTCTGCGTGGGAATGCAGGCCGGGACGCTCCGCGTCCCAAAGCGTGACGCAGAGCGTCACAAGAGGCGTTCCCACGCGGAGCGTGGGAACGATCAGAGTTACATCAGTGCCCGCCGAGGTAGGCGTTACGCACCTCCTCATTCACCAGCAGCTCCTTGCCGGTGCCGGTAAGGCGAATCTCGCCGTTGACCATCACGTACGCCCGGTCCGACAAGCGCAACGCATGGTTGGCGTTCTGCTCCACCAGGAAGATGGTCATGCCGGTAGACGCCAGCTCCCGCAGCGTGGAAAAGATCTGCTTCACCACGATCGGCGCCAGCCCCAGGCTCGGCTCGTCCAGCAGCAACAGCTTGGGCCGGCTCATCAGTGCGCGGGCGATGGCAAGCATCTGCTGTTCACCACCCGACATGGTCATCGCCCGCTGGTTGCGCCGCTCCTTGAGCCGCGGGAACAGCTCGAACATGCGCTGCATGTCCTCGGTGGCGAACTTGTCGCCAATCGGGATGGTGCCCATCAGCAGGTTTTCCTCGACGGTCATGTCGGGGAACACCCGCCGCCCTTCCGGCGACTGCGCAATGCCGTTGGAGGCGATGTAGTGGGACGACTTGTGGGTAATGTCGACGCCGCGGTAGATGATCTGCCCGGACTCGGCCCGTGGCTGGCCAAAGATCGACATCAGCAGCGTGGATTTACCCGCACCGTTGGAGCCGATCAGGCTCACGGTTTCGCCTTCGTTGATGTGCAGCGAAACTTTCTTCAGGGCCTGGATCGGGCCGTAGAACACGTCCAGGTCTTTCAGTTCGAGGATTGGCTCACTCATACCAGCTCCTCTTCGTCAGCGCCCAGATAAGCCGCGATCACCTTCGGATCATTGCGGATCGCTTCCGGCCCGCCCTCGGCAATCACGTTGCCGTGGTCCAGCACCACGATGTGGTCGGAAATACTCATCACCATGCCCATGTCGTGTTCGATCAGCACCACCGTCAGGTCGTGCTCGTCCCGCAGCAGGCGAATCATCGCGCTGAGGGCTTCGGTTTCCTGGGGGTTGAGGCCGGCGGCCGGTTCGTCGAGGCAAATAATCTGCGGCCGGGTGCACATGGCACGGGCGATTTCCAGGCGGCGCTGCTGGCCGTAGGACAGCTCGCCGGCCAGGCGGTTGGCGCAGTCCACCAGGTCCACCACTTCCAGCCAGTAGAACGCATGGTCGAGGGCATCGCTTTCAGCCTTGCGGTAGCCCTTGGTATTGAGGATGCCCGCGAGCATGTTGCGGTTGACCCACATGTGCTGGGCCACCAGCAGGTTCTCCACCACCGACATTTCCTTGAACAGGCGAATGTTCTGGAAGGTGCGCGCCAAACCCGCCCGGTTCACCAGGTGAGTGCCGCCGAACATCTTGTAGAACACCCGGCTGACGAAGCTTTTCGGCGAGACAAAGTCGGTGGCCTTGAAGCGCTCGCCCAGCAGTTGGATCACGTTGGTCTGCTTGCCGCGCACATTGAGTTCGATCTTGCCGCCGGAGGCTTTGTAGAAACCGGTCAGGCAGTTGAACACGGTGGTCTTGCCGGCACCGTTGGGACCGATCAGGGCGAAGATCGAGTTGCGCTTGACCTTGAGACTTACGTCGCTCAAGGCCTTGATACCACCAAAGTGCATCATCAGGTGTTCCACGGAAAGAACGACTTCCTTGCTCATGGCGCCACTCCTTTACGCGGGACAACACCGGTACGGCTGATACGAATCAGGCCTCGTGGTCGCCAGATCATCATCACCACCATCAACACGCCGAAGAGCAGCACGCGGTACTCGGAGAAGCTGCGCAGCAGCTCCGGCGCCACCGTCAGCACGAACGCGGCAATCACCACGCCGACGGTCGAGCCCATGCCGCCCAATACGACGATGGCGAGGATCAGCGCCGACTCGAAGAAGGTGAACGACGACGGGTTGACGAAGCCCTGGTAGCTGGCGAAAAACACCCCGGCCAGACCGGCAGTGGACGCGCCGATGGTGAACGCCGAGAGCTTCACCAGCACGTGGTTGAGGCCCATGGAACGGCAGGCGATTTCGTCTTCGCGCAAGGCTTCCCACGCGCGGCCCACCGGCATGCGGGTCAGGCGGTGCTTGATGTACAGCACCAGCAGCACCACCAGGAACAGCACGATGTAGATGAACAGGAATTTGATGTTGGGGTTGTAGTCGATGCCGAAGAACTCGTGGAACGGCACCCCGCCATCCTTCGCCTTGCGCACGAACTCCAGGCCGAAAAACGTTGGCGAGGGCACCGGCATGCCGTTCGGGCCACCGGTAAACGACAGCCAGTTATTCAGCACCAGGCGGATGATTTCACCGAAGCCCAGGGTCACGATCGCCAGGTAATCGCCGTGCATTCGCAGCACCGGAAACCCGAGTATGCACCCCGCCAGCGCCGCACAAATCGCCGCCAGCGGCAGCACCGACCAGAAGCCCAGGCCGAGGTACTGGTAACCCAGCGCCAGGCCATAGGCGCCGATGGCATAGAACGCCACGTAACCCAGGTCGAGCAGCCCGGCCAGGCCCACCACGATGTTCAGGCCCAGGCCCAGCAACACGTAGATCAGCCCGAGGATCACCACGGTCAGCAGGTATTTGTTGGCAAAGAACGGGAATACGATGGCAATCACGATCAACGCCGGGATGATCCAGCGCAGGCGCGACTTGTAGTCCGGCTTGAGCACATGCACACCGGAGCCGGTGCTTTCAAACCCTTGCAGAATCCGCAGGCCCCTTGGGGTTTGCAGGAACAGGCTCATGGCGAACCGGCCGACCATCACGATGGCCACCAGGATGCCGACACGCGCCGGTTGCAGGTTGAAGCTGTAGCCGTCGAGGACCACGCCGACGATCGGACCGAACACGATCAGCGAAATCAGCCCGGCGAGTACCGCATCGACGACACTTTTCTTGATATCGATAGAGTAGGCAGCAGACATAGTTATACCTTCGCCACGAGTGGGCGACCGAGCAGGCCCTGGGGACGGAAAATCAGGATCACCACCAGCAGGGAGAAACTGAACACGTCTTTGTAGTCAGAGTTGATCAACCCCGAGAACAGCGACTCGGAAATACCCAGGATGATCCCGCCCAGCATGGCCCCAGGCAGGGAGCCGATGCCGCCGAGTACCGCTGCGGTAAATGCCTTGATGCCGATGATGAAGCCGGCATAGAAGTCGAACGTGCCGTAGTTCAGGGTGATCAGCACACCGGCCAGCGCGGCCATGGCGGCACCAATCACGAATACGTAGGAGATGACCCGGTCGGTGTTGATACCGAGGATCGACGCCATCTTGCGGTCTTGCTGGGTAGCGCGGCACATGCGGCCGAGCTTGGTGTACTTGATGATGTAGGTCAGCAGGCCCATGCCGACGAACGCGGCCACCAGGATGAACACCTTGGTGTAGGTCAATTGCACGAAGCCGGTGCCGATATCGACTCTCCAGGCGCCGGCCAGCAGCGTCGGGATGCCTTGTTGCTTGGCGCCCTGGGCGATCTGCGCGTAGTTCTGCAGGATCAGCGAAATACCGATGGCGCTGATCAGCGGTGCCAATCGGGTGGAGTTACGCAGCGGTTTGTAGGCGACACGCTCGATGACCCAGCCGTAGACGCCGGTGACGACGACGGTGAAGATCAGGGTGCCAAGGATGAGCAGCGGGAAGGATTCGATGCCGAAGTAAGCCAGCAGTGCCAGACTGATCGCCGCGAGGTAAGCGGAAATCATATAAACCTCGCCATGGGCGAAGTTGATCATGCCAATGATGCCATAGACCATTGTGTAGCCGATGGCGATCAAGCCATAGACCGACCCGAGGGTCAGCCCATTGACCAGTTGCTGCAGGAAAATACCATCCATAACGCAATCTCACGCAGTGAGAGCCTGCACACCTGTGGGTGTGCGGATCTTCTAGGAGGAAAAGACAGACACAAAAGGGGCTGGCAACCAAGTCCCCGTGTGGGAGCTGGCGTGTGTGGGCGCCGGGCTTGCCCGCGATAGCGACACCTCGGAATGTCAGTCAACCCGAGGTGACGCTATCGCAGGCAAGCCAGCCCCCACAAAAGCCCGGTTCCCACAGGGTCAAGTGGCGTCTAACCCATCGCGCTAACTATTACTTCTGCTTTTCCAGCTGGTGATACTTGCCGTCCTTGTCCCACTGGTAAACCACATAGTCGGAGATTTTCAGGTCGCCCTTGGCGTCCCAGTTCTTCTCGCCCATGACGGTTTTGACCGGGTGGGATTTCAGCCATTTGGCTGCGTCTTCGCCCTTGTCGGACTTGGCGCCATTGAAACCGGCGGCCAGGGCCTGGATCGAGGCGTAGGCGTACAGGGTGTAGCCTTCAGGCTCGGTGCCATTTTTGCGGAACTCTTCCACCACGGTCTTGCTGTCTGGCAGCAGGCGTGGGTCGGCGCCGAAGGTCATGTACACGCCATCCACGTACTGTGCACCACCGGCGGTGGCCACCAGTTCGTCGGTCACCACGCCGTCATCGGACATGAACTTGACGTCTTTCAGGCCGGCTTCACGAATCTGCCGAACCAGTGGGCCGGCTTCCGGGTGCAGGCCGCCGAAGTACACGACGTCAGCACCGGTGGAGCGGATCTTGGTGACCAAGGCGCTGAAATCTTTCTCGCCACGGGTCAGGCCTTCTTCCAGCACCGGCTTCACGCCGCGCTTGGTCAACTGCGCCGCAGTGGCGTCGGCCAGGCCTTTGCCGTAGGTGTCCTTGTCGTTGATAACGGCAACTTTCTTGCCCTTGAGCACGTCGACGATGTAGTCGCCGGCCACGATGCCTTGCTGATCGTCACGACCACACATGCGGAACACGGCCGACAGGCCACGCTCGGTAACCTGCGGGTTGGTGGAGCCCGGGGTGATCATGATCACGCCCGCATCGGCATACACCTCGGAGGCTGGGATAGTGTTCGACGAGCAGAAGTGCCCGACCACGCCAATCACTTTGTCCTGGTCAACCAGGCGGTTGGCCACGGCCACGGCCTGCTTGGGTTCGCAGGCGTCATCGCCGGCCACCAGCTTGATCTGCTCGCCGTTGATGCCGCCGGCCTTGTTGATGACATCGGCTGCCGCCTGGGCACCTTTCATGTACTGCTCACCAAATGCCGCGTTGGCGCCGGTCATCGGCCCCGCTACGCCAATCTTCACATCAGCTTGAGCAAACGCAGAAACACCCAGCGCCGCAGCAACGGCGAGGGCTAGAAAACCTTTCTTGTAAAACGTCTGGGACATGAGTGGTGCTCCGAGGTTTTTGTTGAATTGGCACTGCAGCTTCACTTCAAAAACTTTCGGAGAAAGCCCAGAGCAAGCGTCGTGCCATTACGTTTTTATTATTCAAAAAGACACGGTGTCATTGTTATTGCAGGTTTTTGGGCGCCTTTTGATTGGACGTGCAACCGTCTATCTCAACCGGGTGCAACCATTGGACCTATAAAGTGCAACCCGACCAATCAAGCACTGCAACCCGGCCACTAAACGGCCACCCTTAAACATGTAACAGCGTGCGTAACGGAAGTGCACATTTACAGTGCGTTACTGCTACGACTCGCACCAATACAGATTAGTAGCCGGCTAAGAAAATGCAGGCTTCTGAGGGGTATTTCGTTGATCAGATCACGATCCGCAGGCATTGGCCCGCGTGATACAGCGAGAATCCCGCCTCGTACAAACAGCTGCGCAGGCCCACACCGGCCAACGGCTGCATCGGCGCAAAGGGGATCGGCAGTGCCTGTGGATCCTGGTGACACAGATAATCCGCGAAGGCTTTGCCCACGACACTGCCGGTCGTCACCCCGCGCCCGTTATAACCGGTGACCGCCACCAGCCCGGGCGCCGGCTCGAACAGGCGCATCAAGTGGTCCGGGGTGAACGCGATGCAGCCGGTCCAGGTGCACTCCCACTGCACCGGTTTGAGGTACGGGAAGTAGTGCTGTTGCACCCGATCGGCCCAGGCCTTGAGGAACCACGCGGGTTTCTGGTTGCCGTTGCCCAGGCTGCCGAGCAGCAGGCGGCCTTCGGCGTCGCGGCGGATGCTGCTGAGTACCTGGCGAGTGTCCCAGGAGCCTTGGCCGCCGGGCAGGATTTGTTGGGCGGCGTCGTCGGTCAGAGGAGCCGACGCCACCTGATAGTAATAACCGGGGAAAAAGTTGCGGCGCAGCTCGGTCCACTCGCCTTCGGTGTAGGCGTTCGAAGCGATCACCACCTGTTCGGCCTGCACCGAGCCTTGGGCAGTCTGCACTGACCAGTGCTGGCCCTGGCGTTCCAGTTGGGTGACTGGGGAGTGATCGAACAACTGTCCGCCGAGCCCGACGGCGGCATTGGCCAAACCACTGGTGTAGGCCATCGGGTTCAAGGTGCCGGCCCGCCGGTCGAGCAAGGCGGCAGCAATCTTTTTGGTACCGGTGGCTTGTTCGCATGCAGCGCCGGTCAACAGCTCCACCGGTGCACCGCGACGCTTCCACTGCTCTTCACGACTGCGCAAATCCGCCTCGCCACGGGCGTTGTGCGCCATGTGCAAGGTGCCCTCGCGACGCAGTTGGCAGTCGATGTTGTATTTGTCGATCAGGCTGAACACCAGGGGCGGTGCCGCGCCGAGCATGCGGTTGAGCTGGCTGCCCACCGCGGTACCAAAACCGGCTTCGATCTCGTCCGGGGGAATCCACATCCCTGCATTGACCAGCCCTACGTTGCGCCCCGAACCACCGTGGCCGGTGCGATGGGCCTCGAGTACGGCGACACTTTTTCCTTGTTCCAGCAAGTGTATGGCTGCCGACAAACCGGTGATGCCGGCGCCGATCACGCACACACCCACTTTTACCTCGCCCTTGAGCGCGGCACGATCCGGCCGGCCAGGAGTGAGTTGTTCCCACAAACATGCTTCGCGTAATGCCATTGCCAGACTCCGATGAGACCTAACAAACCACTTTTCCGAATTGTAAATACGGTCAAATGTGGGAGCGGGCTTGCTCGCGAAAGCGGTGGATCAGATAAGCATTCGTTGACTGACACACCGCTTTCGCGAGCAAGCCCGCTCCCACATTGACCTCACTCCGACTTGAGGTATCAGTCGAAGGTAATACCCTGGGCCAGCGGCAGTTCCAGCGAGTAGTTCACGGTATTGGTCTGGCGACGCATGTACCCGCGCCATGCATCCGAGCCCGACTCACGCCCACCACCGGTCTCTTTCTCACCGCCAAACGCGCCACCAATCTCCGCGCCGCTCGGGCCGATGTTGACGTTGGCGATCCCGCAGTCACTGCCCACCGCCGACATGAACTGCTCGGCCTCGCGCACGTCAGTGGTAAAGATGCACGAAGACAGGCCTTGTGGCACCGCATTGTTCAGGCGCAGCGCTTCAGCGAAATCGGTATAGCCGACCACATACAGAATCGGCGCGAACGTCTCGGTGCACACCACATCACTTTGCTCCGGCATTTCCACGATGGCCGGCGACACGTAGTAAGCGTTGGGGAACGTGTCTTCCAACTGGCGCTTGCCGCCAAACACCCGGCCGCCTTCGCTCAAGGCCTGCTCCAGGGCGTCCTGCATGTTTTCGAAGCTGTGCTTGTCGATCAGCGGGCCGATCAGGTTGCCTTCCAGCGGATGGCCGATGCGCACTTTGGAATACGCAGCCTTGAGGCGGGTGACGATTTCCTCTTTTACCGACTCATGGGCGATCAGCCGACGCAGGCTGGTGCAGCGCTGGCCGGCGGTACCGACGGCGCTGAACAGAATCGCGCGCACGGCCATGTCCAGGTCGGCGCTTGGGCCGAGGATCATCGCGTTGTTGCCGCCCAGTTCGAGAATGCTGCGGGCAAAACGTGCAGCGACTTTCGGCGCTACTTCGCGGCCCATGCGGGTGCTGCCGGTGGCGCTGATCAGCGCAACACGCGGGTCATCCACCAGTGCGGCGCCGGCATCGCGGCCACCGATGATCACCTGGCTGAGGTACGGCGGCGCATCGCTGAAGTTCTTCAGTACGCGCTCGAACAGTGCCTGGCAGGCCAGGGCGGTAAGCGGGGTTTTTTCCGACGGTTTCCAGATCACTGCGTTGCCGCACACCAGCGCCAGCGCGGTGTTCCACGCCCATACGGCGACCGGGAAGTTGAAGGCGCTGATCACGCCAACCACGCCCAGCGGGTGCCAGGTTTCACGCATGTGGTGGCCCGGACGCTCGGAGGCGATGGTCAAGCCGTACAACTGGCGCGACAGGCCGACGGCGAAGTCGCAGATGTCGATCATTTCCTGCACTTCACCCAAACCTTCCTGGGTGATCTTGCCGGCTTCCCACGACACCAGCTCGCCGAGGTCGGCCTTGTACTCGCGCAACACGTCGCCGAACTGGCGCACCAGCTCACCACGACGGGGGGCCGGCACCTTGCGCCAGGCCTCGAATGCATGCTCGGCGCGACTGACCTGCTGCTCCACCTCGGCGGCGCCTTCCCAGTGCACACTGGCAATCCGGCTGCCATCAATGGGCGAATGCACGGGTTGTTTACCCGACTGGTACAGCGCCGGGTTTACCCCGAGACGATCAAGCAATGCGGCAACCATGGGTCACTCCTTCAATTCTACAAACAGAAATTTGCGCCGCCAGCGGTCGCGGCGATCCAGACCTTATTTGTAGCTGGCCCAAGACTTGCCAACAAACGACGATTAGGCGAGATATCATTCCGTTTATTCATGCTAAGAACAAAAAGAGGCGTGCCGTGCTGAATAAAAGACATTTGCCCTCGATCACCGCCCTGCAGTGCTTCGAAGCGGTCACCCGCCACCTGAGTTTTACCCGCGCCGCCGAAGAGCTGAACCTCACCCAGAGCGCTGTCAGCAAACAGGTCGCGCAGCTGGAAGAACTGTTGCAGCACCTGCTGTTTCGCCGGGTGCGCCGCCGCTTGCAGATGACCCCGGCGGGCGATCTGTACCTGGTGGAAGTGCGCAAGATCCTCACCCAGGTGGAGATGTCCACCCATTACCTGCGCTCCTACGGCGGCGAGACTGAAGTGCTGCGGGTGTCCACGCCCTACACCTTCGGCGCCCGCTGGCTGGTGCCGCGCCTCAAGGGCTGGCGACTGCGCCATCCGCAGATTCACCTGGACCTGTGCAACGAACAGGAGCCCGACGAGCTGCTGCAAGGCAAGGCCGACCTGGCCTTCTACTTTGGCCAGGGCTCACGGCCCGGCACCGAGAGCCTCAAGCTGTTCAGCGAAGAACTGGTGCCCGTGTGCTCACCCGACAGCCTGCCCGCCCAAGCATTTACCGACCCCACGCAACTGAGCGAACTGGTGTTGCTGCAAAACGCCTCGCGCCCGCAAGGCTGGCACGACTGGTTCGCCGCCCAGGGTCATCACACCGAGCACAGCTACCATGGGCCGCGCTTCGAGACCTTTTATATGTGCATTCGCGCCGCACAGGTTGGCTGCGGTGTGGCGCTGCTGCCCAGGTTTCTGGTGGAAGAAGAGCTCGCCGAAGGCAAGCTGGTGATCCCCTGGCAGCACGCGATGCCGAGCCAGGATGCGTATTACCTGGCCTACCCCGAGCACTCGGCGGAAGTGCCCAAGGTGCGGGATTTTGTGAAGTGGATGATGGAGCAGGTTGAGTCTGATTGACCTTTTTTGCCTGCGATGGCGCCAGTAGTCATCCCCAAAAAAATCACTGGCAAAACAGCACAGGTCTATGCGCCACTAGCGCCATTCCTTAATTGTGCGTAAAGGCCGGCGCCCATCGCCGACCCGTCTGGAGATTCCCGTTATGAGCGAGAGTGTGTTTGCCGATCGCATCGTGCAGAACCTGCTCGACACCGACTTCTACAAGCTGACCATGATGCAGGCGGTGCTGCACAACTACCCGAACGTGGAAGTTGAATGGGAGTTTCGTTGCCGCAACAGTGAAGACCTGCGCCCGTACCTGGCGGAGATCCGCTACCAGATCGAGCGCCTCGCCGAGCTGAGCCTGAGCCCCGACCAACTGGGCTTCCTGGAACGCATCAGCTTCATGAAGCCGGATTTCCTGCGTTTCCTCGGGCTGTTTCGCTTCAACCTGCGCTACGTGCACACCGGTATCGAAAACGGTGAGCTGTTTATCCGCCTGCGCGGGCCATGGCTGCACGTGATCCTGTTTGAAGTGCCGATGCTGGCCATCGTCAGCGAAGTGCGTAACCGCTATCGCTACCAGAGCGTGATCCTCGAACAGGCCCGCGAGCAGCTGTATCGCAAGTTCGACTGGCTGACGGCCAACGCCAGCGTCGAAGAACTGTCCGAACTGCAGGTCGCGGATTTCGGCACGCGTCGACGCTTCTCCTACCGCGTGCAGGAAGAAGTGGTGAACGTGCTCAAGCACGACTTCCCCGGGCGTTTTGTCGGCACCAGCAACGTGCACCTGGCCCGCGAGCTGAACATGAAGCCGCTGGGCACCATGGCCCACGAATGGATCATGGCCCACCAGCAACTCGGCCCGCGCCTGATCGACAGCCAGATCGCCGCCCTCGACTGCTGGGTGCGCGAGTACCGTGGCCTGCTGGGCATCGCCCTGACCGATTGCATCACCACCGATGCGTTTCTCAGCGATTTCGACCTGTACTTCGCCAAGCTCTTCGACGGCCTGCGCCACGACTCCGGTGACCCGGTGCAATGGGCCGAAAAGGCGATCGCCCACTATCACAAGCTGGGGATCGAGCCCATGAGCAAGACCCTGGTGTTCTCCGACAGCCTGTCGCTGCCCAAGGCGCTGGAGATTTTCCGCGCGCTGCGTGGTCGGATCAATGTGAGCTTCGGCATCGGCACCAACCTGACCTGTGATATTCCAGGTGTGGAACCGATGAGCATCGTGCTTAAAATGACTGCCTGTAATGGCCAGCCCGTCGCGAAGATTTCCGATGAAGCGGGCAAGACCCACTGCACCGATCCGAACTTTGTCGCCTATTTGCGCCACGTTTTCAAAGTACCTGCCCTACCCAGCAAGGAGTGAATCATGCAAGCCGTACAGCGCGAGATTGCTGAACAGCTCAAGGTCCAACCACCGTTCAAGGACCAGGCCGCCCTTGAGGCGGAGGTCGCCCGGCGCGTTACCTTTATCCAGGATTGCCTGCTCAATTCAGGCCTCAAGACGTTGGTGCTGGGCATCAGCGGCGGCGTCGACTCCCTGACCGCCGGCCTGCTGGCCCAGCGTGCAATGCAAGAGTTGCGGGCTGCCAAGGGTGACGATGCGTACCGCTTTATCGCGGTGCGCCTGCCCTACGAAACCCAGTTCGACGAACACGACGCCCAAGCGTCCGTGGACTTTATCGAACCCGACGAGCGCCACACAGTGAACATCGGCCCGGCGGTGAAATCCCTGGCCAACGAAGTGGCGGCATTTGAAGGCAAGGCCGCAGTCTCCCGGGACTTCGTGCTGGGCAACACCAAGGCGCGCATGCGCATGGTGGCGCAGTACACCATCGCCGGCGCGGCCGGTGGTTTGGTGATCGGTACCGACCATGCGGCGGAAGCCGTGATGGGCTTTTTCACCAAGTTCGGTGACGGCGCCTGCGACCTGGCACCGCTGAGCGGGCTGGTGAAGAACCAGGTGCGCGCGATTGCCCGGCACTTTGGTGCTCCGGAATCGCTGGTAGAGAAGATCCCGACGGCCGACCTGGAAGACCTGTCGCCGGGCAAGCCGGACGAAGCGTCCCATGGCGTGACCTATGCCGAGATCGACGCGTTCCTGCACGGCGAGCCGGTGCGCGAGGAAGCCTTCAAGATCATCTGCGACACCTATCGCAAGACCGAGCACAAGCGAGTGATGCCGTTTGCACCCTGATCTGACGTAGCAGCTCATTCTGGCAAAAGGGCTTGTTGTGGTGAAGGAGCTTGCTGTGGTGAAACAGAGCTTGCTGTGGTGAAAGAGCTTGCTGTGGCGAGGGAGCTTGCTCCCGCTGGGGCGCGAAGCGGCCCCTGAAACCTGCTTACTGCTTTTTCTGATGCTACGCGGTGAGCTTATTGGGGCTGCTC
>NZ_JACARS010000167.1:0-26551 GCF_013386485.1 Pseudomonas sp. P7758
CGCCCACCGGCAAGCGCATCGCGACCTACCTGCTGGGCAACCTGCAACAGCTGCCGTTCGAAACCGCCGACAGCATCGCCCAGCAAGCCGGCACCACCGGGATTTCAGTGGGGCGTTTCTTGCGAACCCTGGGTTATCGCAACCTCGATGACGTCAAGCAAGGCCTGCGCGGCGACCCGCAAGCCTCCTGGCTGATCACCGACCGCCTTGGCGCGTTTCGCCAGGAGAACGATCAGGAAGACGCCCTCGACCGTTCCCTCAACCGCGAGATCGAAGCCATCCAGCATGTGTACGGCCTGGCCCGCAGCCAGGGTTTCGCCGACATCGTGCAGCACATCGTGGACGCCGACGCCGTGTTCATCCTCGGCATCCAGTCCACCCGGGGCATCCTCAATGCGTTCCACAGCCACCTGGAATACATCCGTCCCAAGGTCTATTACGTCGATGGCCTGTCGGGGATCTACGCCGAGACCCTGAACTCCGGCTTTGAAAAACCCTACGCCATCACAGCGGACTTCCGCGCCTATTCCAGCATCACGCCCACGTTCTGCGAGACCGCGAACGCCCAGGGTCTACCCTTGGCGCTGATCACTGACTTGCAATGCCCCTGGGCCCGGGACTACGACCTGGACCTGCTGCAACTGAAAACCGATGTCGGCCAGTTCTGGGACTCCATGGCGCCCCTGACGTGCCTGTTCAACCTGATGGTGTCTGCCGTCGCTGACCGCTACGGCGAGCGACTGGATGCACGCCTGGCAAAAAACCGCGCCCTGCAACAGGCCTTCGGCCAGTTCGAATCCTGACCCTGGAAAGGAAATCTTTGAGTGAAAACCAGCCCATTGGTAGAAATCGCCCCACCGGAATACCCGGTACAGGTCGACCTGATCTACGCCAGTGCCGACAACCTCGCAGGCACCGTGATCTACCGCAATGCCCGCTGCCTGCTGCACGCCGAAGCGGCGGCCTGCCTGCGAAAGGCGAGCCTGTTGGCACGCCACGCCGGCATGACCCTGCTGATCTACGACGCCTATCGGCCGGCCTACGCCCAGCAACTGCTGTGGCAAGCCCTGCCCAACCCGGACTACGTGCGCGACCCACGCCTGGGCTCGCACCACACCCGCGGCGTGGCCGTCGACCTGACGCTGATTGATGAACACGGCACCCCACTGGACATGGGCACGGCGTTTGATGCCATGGAGCCCAAGTCCCACCAGTTCTACCCCGACCTGCCGCCGCAGGTGCAGCGCAACCGCCTGCTGTTGCTGGGCATCATGCTTGGCGCCGGCTTCAAGGCGATTGCCACCGAGTGGTGGCATTACGAATTGCCGGATGCCGAACTTTTCCCACTAATTGAGGAGTCATACTGATCCCAAGGACCGTACCATCACAATAATTAGCAGCACCCTTTAGCTCCAACTGCCCGGTTATAGATTTCATAAAAATAAACCAACCCGCTTTTTCCTCTAAATAATCAAGGAAACCGGCATGACCCCAAGCAACCGCAAGACC
Organism: Pseudomonas sp. P7758; assembly: GCF_013386485.1. Taxonomy (NCBI): domain Bacteria; kingdom Pseudomonadati; phylum Pseudomonadota; class Gammaproteobacteria; order Pseudomonadales; family Pseudomonadaceae; genus Pseudomonas; species Pseudomonas sp. P7758. Next base: position 1,510 of record NZ_JACARS010000167.1, read on the forward strand.
CTCGCACTCTCCCTGCTGTGCGCCGCCCTGAGCCTGGGCGCGTGGCAATCGGTAAGTGCCGCGGCGCCCAAAGACACCCTGATGATCGGCAAGGCCGCCGACCCGCAAACCCTCGACCCGGCCGTGACCATCGACAACAACGATTGGGCGGTGACGTACCCGGCGTACCAGAAGCTGGTGGCCTACAAAGTCGAAAACGGCAAGGGCAGCACCGAGGTCAAGGGCGACCTGGCCGACAGCTGGACCACCTCGGCCGACGGTCTGGTGTGGGACTTCAAACTCAAGCCCGGCAACAAGTTCGATGACGGCGCCGAGGTCGACGCCAATGCGGTGAAGTTCTCCTTCGACCGCGTGATGCAGCTCAAGCAAGGCCCGTCGGGTGCGTTCCCGGATGACATGAAAGTCACCGTGGTCGACCCGCTCACCGTGCGCTTCACCCTGGCCAAGCCCTACGCGCCCTTCCTTTACACCCTCGCCCATAACGGCGCCGGCATCATCAACCCGGACGTGGTGAAACAGGGCGACGTCAACGCCTACCTCTCCACCCACACCGCCGGCTCCGGCGCCTTTCGCCTGAGCAACTGGCAGAAAGGCCAGAGCCTGACCCTGGAACCCAACACCTACTACGCCGGCACCAAGCCCGCGCTGAACAAGGTGGTGATCAAGATCATCAGCGAAGCCTCGGTACGCCGCCTGCAACTGGAACGCGGTGACCTGGACATCGCCGAAGACATGCCCCAGGACCAGCTCACCAACCTGGCCAAAAAGAAAGACGTGGTGATCAAGGAGTTCCCGTCGCTGCGGGTGACCTACCTGTACCTGAACAACCAGAAAGCCCCGCTGAACAACCAGAATGCGCGCCAGGCGATCGTTGATGCGGTGGACTACAAAGGCATTGTCGACGGCATCCTCAAGGGCCAGGCCAAGTTGATGAACGGGCCGATTCCTGCCGGCATGTGGGCCAATGACCCGAGCCTGCCCTTGATGAAACAGGACCTGGACAGCGCGGGCGCGAACCTGAAGAAACTCCCGGAAAAAATCACCAACCTGAACTACATGTACTCCGACAAGGACCCGGACTGGGAATCCATCGGCCTGACCCTGCAAGCCAGCCTGGCGCCGCTGGGGATCAACCTGAAGATGGAAAAACTGGCCAACGCCACCATGCGCGAGCGCCTGGGCAAGGGTGACTTCGACGTGTCCATCGGCTCGTGGGCGCCGGACTTCTCCGATCCCTACATGTACATGAACTTCTGGTTCGACTCCTCCCTGCAAGGCCTGCCGGGCAATCGTTCGTTCTACAGCAACCCGGTGGTGGACAAGCTGATTCGCGATGCGGCGGCCAACAACGACACGGCCAAGCGCACCGAGCTGTACCAGGAAGCCCAGAAGATCGTGCTCAAGGACAGCGTGTACGCCTACCTCTATCAGAAGAACTACACCCTGCCGATGCGTGATTCGGTGAAGGGTTATGTGTTCCATCCGATGCTGGAGCAGGTGTTCAACGTGGCTGAGATCAGTAAGTAACACGCGATCAAATGTGGGAGCGGGCTTGCTCGCGAAAGCGGTGTATCAGTTACCCGATGTATGACTGACCCACCGTATTCGCGAGCAAGCCCGCTCCCACACTGGACCTGCTGTGTTTTCCAGGCTGTATTCCTGATCCAAATGTCTCGCGTTACCGAGGAGCCCTCATGGCCTTCCTGAATATGTTGCGCAAACGCCTGTTCGGCCTGATTTTGGTCGTCGTCGGCGTTTCGCTGATTACCTTCTGCATCTCCCACCTGATCCCGGGTGACCCGGCGCGCCTGATTGCCGGCGACCGGGCCAGCGACGCCATTGTCGAGAACATCCGCCATCAACTGGGCCTCGACCTGCCGCTGTACCAGCAATACGGCCGCTACATGAGCGACCTGCTGCACGGCGACCTCGGCACCTCGATCCGCACCAGCCGCCCGGTGCTGGAAGACCTGAAAGCGTTCTTCCCCGCGACCCTCGAACTGGCGGTCGCCGCCCTGCTGCTCTCGGTACTGGTGGGCGTACCGCTGGGGGTGCTGTCAGCGGTGTATCACAACCGCGCCATCGACCAGATCGCCCGAACGCTGGCGGTTACCGGCATTTCCACGCCGGCCTTCTGGCTCGGCCTGGGCCTGATCGTGTTGTTCTACGGCCAGCTCGGCTGGCTGCCCGGCAGCGGGCGGCTGGATGAAGGCCTCGAACCACCGCGCACCATCACCGGGTTCTACCTGATCGACTCGCTGCTGGCCGGCGATATCCCGCTGTTCCTGAATGCCCTGGAACACCTGATCCTGCCCGCCGTCACCCTGGGTTTCGTCAACCTCGGCGTGGTCGCCCGGCAGATTCGTTCGGCGATGCTCGACCAGTTGGGCGAGGACTACATCCGTACCGCCCGCGCCTACGGCCTGTCGCGCTGGGCGGTGATCCTGCGCCACGCCTTGCCCAACGCGCTGATCCCGTCGATCACCGTGCTCGGCCTGACCCTCGGCGACCTGCTGTACGGCGCGGTGCTGACCGAAACCGTGTTCGCCTGGCCGGGCATGGGTGCCTATGTGGTGAAGTCGATCCAGTCCCTGGATTTCCCGGCGGTGATGGGCTTCGCGATCCTGGTGTCGTTTATTTATGTACTGCTGAACATGCTGATCGACCTGCTCTACCGGGTGGTCGACCCGCGCATCGGCGAGGTGAATTGAGATGACCGCTCCCCTGACCATGCCCGTACCGGTGCCCCTGGAACAGCGCCCCACCTGGCGTGCGCGAATGGAGTACCTGGGCTATCAAATACGCCGCAGCCCGCTGACCATCGCCGGCCTGACCATCACCTTGATCGTGCTGATCTGCATGGCCTTCGCCCCCTGGTTGGCGAGCCATGACCCCAATGCCTTGAACCTGGCGCAACGCCTGGCCGAGCCCTCCGCCGAACATTGGTTCGGCACCGATGAAGTCGGCCGCGACCTGTTCAGCCGGGTGCTGTACGGCAGCCGCCAGTCGGTGGGCGTGGGCCTGTTCGTGGCGTTTTCGTCCTGCCTGGTGGGCGGGCTGCTGGGCTGCCTGTCGGGGATTATCGGCGGGCGTTTCGACAGCCTGATCATGCGCCTGATGGACATCATGCTGTCGGTGCCGTCCCTGGTGCTGATCATGGCCCTGGCCGCCGCACTGGGCCCGAGCCTGTTCAATGCGATGCTGGCGATCACCGTGGTGCGCATCCCGTTCTATGTGCGCCTGGCCCGGGGCCAGGCCCTGAGCATTCGCCAGATGGGCTACGTCAAGGCATCCCAGACCTTCGGCGCCGGGCGCTGGCACATCGTGTCGTGGCACGTGGGCCGCAATGCGATGCCGCCGTTGCTGGTGCAACTGAGCCTGGACATCGGCAGCGCGATCCTGATGGCCTCGGCCCTGGGTTTCATCGGCCTGGGGGCACAGCAGCCCACCGCCGAATGGGGCGCGATGGTTGCCACCGGGCGCAATTTCATTCTCGACAACTGGTGGTACTCGACCTTTCCGGGGCTGGCGATCCTGGTCACCGCGACCGGCTTCAACCTGCTGGGTGACGGTGTTCGTGACCTGCTCGACCCACGGCAACAGGGGAAATGACCATGTCCAGTCCGGCAGTGCTTGCCATCGACAACCTGAGCCTGGAATTCCCGGCTTACCGCAACAACGTCCAGGCACTCAACGGCGTGTCGTTGCACGTCAACCCCGGCGAAGTCGTCGGCGTAGTGGGTGAATCCGGCTCCGGAAAGTCCGTGACCGCGATGCTCAGTCTGCGCCTGCTGCCGGAGCGCAGTTACCGGATCACCGCCGGCAGCTTGCAGATGCTCGGCCGCGACATGCTCGGTGCCAGCGAGAAGGAGCTGCTGCAGATTCGCGGGCGTGACGCGGCGATGATCTTCCAGGAGCCGATGACCGCGCTGAACCCGACCCGGCGCATTGGCCGGCAGATGCTCGATGTGATCATCCACCACCAGCGCCTGAGCAAGGCCGCCGCCCGTGCCAAGGCCATCGCCCTGCTGCGGGACATGCACATCGCCGACCCCGAACAGGTGCTCGACAGCTACCCCTTCGAACTCTCCGGCGGCATGCGCCAGCGGGTGATGATCGCCCTGGCATTTTCCTGCGACCCTCAGTTGCTGATCGCCGACGAGCCCACCACTGCCCTCGACGTCACCGTGCAACGCCAGGTGCTGTTGCTGCTGCGGGAAAAAGCCCGGGAACGCGGCACCGCGATCCTGCTGATCACCCACGACATGGCTGTGGTCTCGCAGTTCTGCGACCGGGTGTATGTGATGTACACCGGCGCCGTGGTGGAAGAAGGCCCCACCGCCCAGGTGATGAGCGACCCGCGCCATCCCTACACCCAAGGGTTACTCAGCGGCTTGCCGGAACAGGTGAAACCCGGCGACGACCTTCTGACCATCCCCGGCCAGGTGCCCAACCTTGCCGCCCTGCCCTCAGGCTGCACCTTTCGCGAACGCTGCCCCCAGGCCATGGGCCAATGCATCGAGCGCCCGCGCCTGGACCTGATCAACCCTGCCGGCACCCGCAAAAGCGCGTGCTGGCTGACTGCCGGGGAGTCGGTGCAATGACCGTGTCTCAAGATTCACTGCTGGCTTTGCGGGATGTACGGGTCAAGTTCCCGGTAAAAACCGACTGGCTGGGCCGCCCGCGCGGTTATGCCCACGCCCTCAACGGCATCGACTTGCAGGTGCGCCGTGGGGAAACCCTGGGGATTGTCGGCGAGTCCGGCTGCGGTAAAAGCACCCTCGCCCAGTTGCTGATGGGCCTGGTCAAGCCCAGCGACGGTGAAGTGGACTGGGTCTACGAAAGTGCCCGGGAACGCCACCGGCATGTGCAGATCGTATTCCAGGACCCGCAATCGTCCCTCGACCCGCGCCTGCCCATCTGGAAAATCATTACCGAGCCGCTGTTCGCCCTAGGCGACACGCCCAAGAGTGAAATGCGCACCATCGCCGCCAAGGTCGCCGCGCAGGTAGGCATTCGCGCTGAATACCTGGACCGTTACCCGCACCAGTTTTCCGGTGGCCAGCGCCAACGGATCGCCATCGCCCGCGCGCTGGCGTCCAACCCGAGCATCCTGGTGCTGGACGAGCCGACCTCGGCCCTGGATATCTCGGTGCAGGCGCAAATCCTCAACCTGCTGGCCGAGCTGCAACGGCGGCTGGGGCTGACCTACATCCTGATCTCCCACAACGTTTCGGTGGTGCGGCACATGGCCGACCGGGTGGCGGTGATGTACCTGGGGCAGATCGTGGAACTGGGGTGTGCCGAGCAAGTGCTGGAGCAGCCGAATCATCCGTACACCCAGCTGTTGCTGGAGGCGGTGCCCAAGCTGGGGGTGGCGCTGGACGACGCGTATGTCAGTGCACCGACAGAGCTGCCGGGGAACCGGGTGTTGCCGGGAGGGTGTTTCTTCCTCGACCGCTGCCCGAGGCGTACACAAGGCTGTGAGCGGCCGCAGCGGTTGACGGGAGGGATGAGTCAGCAGGTGCGCTGTCACCTGGAACATCCGTGAGGCGTCCTTAACGAAATTTTCATGATTGCGCGGCTATGATCCGCCACCTCGTTGGGGAGTAGCCTGCTTCGGATTCTCGAAGCGTTCGTATCAACATTCTCGGCAACATGCCGTGGTGCGAACACCATTTTGGTTGGTGAGACCAGCGACACATCCATGCCTGAAGTCGGGCGTGTGGTTGTGTCGTTGACTCATACAGCCCGACTGGAAGCCTTACCGTGAACCCCATTTCCCTGATTCTTCTCGCCCTTGCCATGTCCACGGACGCCTTTGCGGCGGCCATTGGCAAAGGTTCCAGCCTGCACAAACCACGTTTGACCGAAGCCCTGCGGGCCGGGCTGATCTTTGGTGTGATCGAAGCGATCACGCCGATTATCGGCTGGGCCATCGGCCAGGCCGCCACTCGCTGGGTGGAACAGTGGGACCACTGGATCGCCTTTACCCTGCTGGTAGCCCTGGGCCTGCACATGATCTACAACGGCTTGAAGGCCGATGATCCAGAGGAAGAGAAACCGAGCCAGCACTCGTTCATGATTCTTGCCGTGACCGCGTTTGCCACCAGCATCGATGCCCTGGCGGTGGGTGTGGGCCTGGCGTTTGTCGACGTGAATATCCTGGTGGCCGCTGCGGCGATCGGCTTGGCGACGATGACCATGGTGACCATCGGCATGATGCTTGGCCGGGTGTTGGGGACTGTGGTCGGCAAGCGCGCCGAGATGGTCGGCGGCGTGGTGTTGATGCTGGTGGGTGCGACGATTTTGTATGAGCACCTGTCGGCCTAGAAACCGGCGAAGATCAAAATGTGGGAGCGGGCTTGTGTGGGAGCGGGCTTGCTCGCGAAAGCGGTGGTTCAGCCAGCCTATTGAGCGACTGACACACCGCCTTCGCGAGCAAGCCCCCTCCCACACAAGCCCGCTCCTACAGGGATCTGCGGCGATCAATCAGGCCGCGTGTTTTTCTTTCTTCAGGCTCTCGATGTCGATCACGAACCGATACTTCACATCGCCCTTGAGCATGCGCTCGTAGGCGTCATTGATGCCCTGGATGTCGATCATCTCGATGTCCGAGACAATCCCGTGCCTGGCGCAGAAATCCAGCATGTCCTGGGTTTCCTGGATGCCACCGATCAACGACCCGGCCAGGCTGCGACGCTTGAAGATCAGGTTGAACACGGTCGGTGACGGGTGCGGGCTATCCGGGGCGCCCACCAGGGTCATGGTGCCGTCGCGCTTGAGCAGGTTGAGGAAGGCGTCGAGGTTGTGGGACGCGGCCACGGTGTTGAGGATGAAGTCCAGGGAGTTGGCAACCTTGGCCATTTCGTCCGCGCTCTTCGACACCACCACTTCATCGGCCCCCAGGCGCAGGCCGTCTTCGCGTTTGTTCGGCGAGGTGGTGAACAGCACCACGTAGGCGCCCATGGCATGGGCGATTTTCACCGCCATATGGCCCAGGCCACCGAGGCCGACAACGCCGACGCGCTTGCCCGGCCCGACGTTCCAGTGGTGCAGCGGTGAGTAGGTGGTGATGCCTGCACACAGCAGCGGCGCGACCGCCGCCAGGTTGCTCTCGTCGTGGGAGATCCGCAGGACGAACTTCTCCTTGACCACGATATTGTCCGAGTAGCCGCCGAAGGTGTTTTCGCCGCCAAAAGCCGGGCCGTTGTAGGTGCCGGTGAAGCCGTTTTCGCAATACTGCTCCTCGCCCTCGGCGCAGGATTCGCAGTGCTGGCAGCTGTCGACCATGCAGCCGACACCGGCCAAATCGCCCACCTTGAACTTGCTGACATTGGCGCCCACGGCGGTCACTCGGCCAACGATTTCATGGCCCGGTACCGACGGGTACAGGGTGTTTTTCCATTCGTTGCGTACGGTGTGCAGGTCCGAGTGGCAGACGCCGCAATAGAGGATGTCGATCTGCACATCATCGGCCCCGGGGGCGCGACGTTCGAACGTGAAGGGTTTGAGCGAATCCTTGGAGTCACGAGCGGCGTAGCTGTAAGTCTTGGCCATTTCGTTCACCTGTTTGTTCAGACGGTAGAAAGCAGTTGACCAGCATAGACGCTGAACCGTTCAACCGAGCACAGGCATACAAGTCCCTCGTCCGATTCTGCGCCTATAGTATTGGCTGCCCTCTCACCCAAGGAGTTTTGCCATGAGCACCCTACGCACACAAGACGGTACCGAGCTCTACTACAAGGACTGGGGCACCGGCAAACCGGTGCTGTTCAGCCACGGCTGGCCGCTGGATGCCGATATGTGGGAATACCAGATGGAGTACCTGAGCAGCCGCGGCTACCGCACCATCGCGTTCGACCGCCGTGGTTTTGGCCGCTCGGACCAGCCCTGGACCGGTAACGACTACGACACCTTTGCCGACGATATCGCCCAGTTGATCAACCATCTGGATCTGCAGGACGTGACCCTGGTGGGCTTCTCCATGGGCGGCGGCGATGTCAGCCGCTATATCGCCCGCCATGGCAGCGCGCGCGTGGCCGGGCTGGTGTTGCTGGGGGCGGTGACGCCGCTGTTCGGGCAAAAGCCGGATTACCCGCAAGGTGTCGAGATGGCAGCGTTTGACGGGTTCAAGGCCGCGCTGCTGAAGGATCGCGCGCAGTTCCTGGCAGACTTCAATACGCCGTTCTATGGCATCAACAAGGGCCAACAGGTCTCCAGCGGTGTATTGACTCAAACACTGAACATCGCCCTGCTCGCCTCGCTCAAGGCGACGGTGGATTGCGTCACCGCGTTCTCGGAAACCGATTTCCGCCCGGACATGGCCAGGATCGACGTGCCAACCCTGGTTATCCACGGTGATGGCGACCAGATCGTGCCGTTCGAAACTACCGGCAAGGTCGCCGCGCAGATGATCAAAGGCGCGCAGTTGAAGGTGTACAAGGATGCCCCCCATGGTTTTGCGGTGACCCACCAGCAAGCCTTGAACGAAGATCTGCTGGCCTTCCTGCAACGCTGAGCCGATTGCGTTCTCCTGCGACGGCTTATTTCTGGCCGGGCTGACACCCGGCCTTTTCAGGCAGTCGTACTATTCCCCGGTGCCGGCAAACCCCGCGACGATCTCGTCGATCACCACCCGCACCCGGGCGGTGTGCCGCAGGTCGGCATGGGTCACCAGCCACACATCGTAGGGCAACGGCCGCGTACGGTCCGGCCACAGCCGCACCAGGCCGTCGCGTTCGCCGGAAACTATCGGAACCTCACCGATACCGATCCCTGCGGCGATGGAGCGGCGAACCAACAGGCTTGAACTCAAGGCCGCAACAATACGCCCGCGTCCCAGCGGCTCGCTGACCAGGGTCAGGTCCTTCTGGCTTTGCAGGTGCGGCTGATACACCACCAGGTCGTGTCCTTCGAACAGGCTGCCCGGTTCGGGTGCGCCGTGCCGATCGATATACGCCTGCGAGGCAAACAGCCCCACCGGCCAGCGGGCGATGCGCCGGGCGATCAGGTCGGGGTTGTCCGGGCGGGTATTGCGCACCGCGATATCGGCTTCGCGTTTGGCCAGGTTAAGCAACTGGGTCGAAGCGTCCATCTGCACGCGCACGTCAGGGTGCGCATCGTGCAGCCGGGCAATGGCCGGAATCAGGAAGTCGATGGCCAGGGAATCGGTGGTGGTCACCCGTACGGTGCCGGTCAGGCGGTCGTCCAGGCCCAGGACCTGACGCTCCAGGTCAAGGGCCGAGCGCTCCATGTTCTCCACCGATTGCAACGCGGCTTCACCCACGGCGGTCAGCGCATAGCCTTCGGAGGTGCGCAGGAACAATGTTGCGTTCAGGGACTTTTCCAGGGCATTGACCCGTCGCCCCACGGTGGCCTGATCCACCCCCAGCACCCGCGCGGCTCCGCGTAATGTGGACTCGCGGCACACCGCGAGGAACACCCGCGCATCGTCCCAATTCATGGCTTTCCCCTTCGATGCATTTTTGCATCATCGTGACGTGTAATCGCAGCATTATTGCATCACTCATCACAGCTATGCTGGGCACCAGAGAAAATACCCAGGATCGCCAGCAGGCTGAACCGCTCGGTGACGGGCGCGGTCCCAACCCATACGTTCATTGCTACAGGTGCGCTCAAATGAATCTGCCCCACGAAATGACCCTGATCGAAATCACCAGCCCCGGCGGCCCCGAAGTCCTGCAACCACGCCAGGAGCCGGTACCTGTCGCCGGCCCCGGCGAAGTGCTGATCCGCGTGCACGCCGCCGGCGTCAATCGCCCGGACGCCCTGCAACGCGCCGGCACGTACCCGATGAAACCCGGCATGAGCCCGATTCCCGGGCTGGAAGTGGCCGGTGTGGTGGTCGCGCTGGGCGAAGGCGTCAGCGAGTACGCGCTGGGCGACAAGGTGTGCGCCCTGACCAATGGCGGCGGTTATGCGCAGTACTGCGCAGTGCCCGCCAGCCAGACCTTGCCGGTTCCCGATGGCCTGGACTGGATTCAGGCGGCAGCGATCCCGGAAACCTTCTTCACCGTATGGGCCAACCTGTTCGGCATCGGCGGTGCGCATAAAGGCCAGCGCGTGTTGATCCATGGCGGCACCAGCGGCATCGGCACCACCGCGCTGATGCTCTGCCGCGAGTTCGGTATCGAAGCGTTCGCCACCGCCGGCAGCGTGGAAAAATGCGCCGCCATCCGCGAACTGGGAGCCGAGCCGATCAACTACCGGGAACAGAATTTCGCTGAGGTCATCGCTGACAAGACCGCGGGCAAGGGTGTCAATGTGGTGCTCGACATCATGGGTGGCTCCTACCTGAACGACAACATCAGCGCCCTGGCCATGGAAGGTCGCCTGGTGATGCTGGGCTTCCTCGGCGGCGCACGCGCCAAGGACATCGACCTGCTGGCGATCCTCGGCAAACGCGCGATCGTTACCGGCTCGTTGTTGCGCTCACGCACCCGGGAAGAAAAAGCCGCGATTGCCGCACAACTGCGCGAACACGTGTGGCCGGTGCTGTCGGCCGGGCGTTGCCTGCCGATGATCGATGAGGTGTATGCCTATACCGACGCCGCGAAGGCCCATGCGCGCATGGAAGGTGGCGACCATATCGGCAAGATTGTGTTGCGGGTGGATTGATAAACATGCGGAAAAACGGTTTATAACGTCATCAGAACAAAACACTGCGGTTAATGGAGGCTTCATGAAACTGGTCGGCATGCTGGACTCGCCCTACGTGCGCCGCGTGGCCATTTCCCTGGAACTGTACGGCGTCGCGTTCGAACACCAGGCACTGTCGGTGTTCAGCACCTTCGATGAGTTTTCCGGGATCAACCCGGTAGTCAAGGCACCGACGCTGGTGCTCGACGACGGCACGGTCCTGATGGATTCCGGCTTGATCCTCGAGTACCTGGAAGCCCTGGCGCCGGCCGGCAGCCGATTGCTGCCCCCGTCAGCCCCAGCGCTTGCCAGGGATCTGCAAGTGATCGGCCTGGCGCTGGCAGCGTGCGAAAAGACCGTGCAGATCGTCTACGAACATCACCTGCGGCCCGCCGAAAAACTGCATCAGCCGTGGATCGACCGCGTGACCGGACAACTGCTGGCGGCCTATGCGTTATTGGAGGCGCGGGTGGCCGAGCGCGACAGCGACTTGCCGCTGACCCAGGCGAGCCTGACGGTGGCGGTCGCCTGGTCCTTCACCCAGCTGAAGATAGCCGACGTCGTGAAGGCCGATGCGTTTCCCCACTTGCAACGCCACGCGGCCCTCGCCGAGCAGCACACGGCATTCGGCAAATACCCGATCGAGTAGCCCGTGCCTACCCGGCATACACCGGGTAATCGGTGAAGCCCACCTCGGTGCCGCCATACAGGCCGTCCGCGTTCAACGGGTTCAGCGGCCAACCGTTGAGCAGGCGTTGGGGCAAGTCGGGATTGGCAATGTACGGCCGGCCAAACGCGATCAGGTCTGCCAGCCCCGCCTCTACCAGCCGCACGCCGCGCTCTGCGGTGTAGCGGCCGGCGTAGATGATCCGACCGCTGAAGGTGTCACGCACCGCCTGGCGGAACGACTCGGGCAACTCGGGGGCATTGTCCCAGTCGGCCTCGGCAATCGACACGTAGGCGATGCCGGCCGCCTCAAGCACCTTGATCGCCTCGATGTAGGTGTGATGCGGGTCTTCCTCGACGAGGCCGATGTAGACCCGGTCCTGGTCAGTGCCGCTGAACAACGGCGCAAAGCGCACACCCAGGCGCTGCGGGCCGACTACTTCGGCCACCGCCTCGACGATTTCCCGCAGGAACCGCAGGCGATTGTGCAGTGAGCCACCGTATTCATCGTCGCGCTGGTTGGAATGCGCCGAGATGAACTGGTTGACCAGGTAGCCGTTGGCCGAATGAATTTCCACGCCATCGAAGCCTGCGGCCAATGCATTTTTTGCAGCCTGGGCGTAAAGCCCCACCAACTCCTTGACCTCGGCGGTAGCCAGGGCGCGCGGCTCGGGTGGCTGCACCAACTTACCGGTGCCGGGCCCGGTTGCAACGAATGCCTTGGCTTGCTGCGGCTGGATCGCCGACGGCGCAACGGGTGCTGCGCCGTCGGGCTGCAGTTCGTGATGGGACACGCGACCCACATGCCAAAGCTGGGCGAAGATCACGCCGCCTTCGGCATGCACGGCATCGGTCACGGTACGCCAGCCGTCAATCTGCTCCGGTGTGTAGATGCCCGGGGTCCAGGCATAGCCCTGGCCGCGAGGCTCGATCTGCGTGCCCTCGCTGACCATGAAGCCGGCGGTGGCGCGCTGGCGGTAATAAAGCGCCATCAAGTCCGTGGCGATATCACCGGGCTGGGCACTTCGCTGGCGGGTAAGCGGCGGCAGGACGATGCGGTTTTTCAGGGTGTGGTGCCCCAGTGTGATCGGGGTACCTAAAGCGCTGTTGCTCATGGGGGAAAGTTCCGGATTCAAATTTCAGACAAGCAGAAGCTGCCGGCTCCCGGTCAGGGGAGCCGCCAACAACGTTCTTTTTGGGGGATTTGGCGGGTTACGCGGTCAGCTTCAACAGCGCTTTGGCAACGTCACTGGAACTGGCAGGATTCTGCCCGGTGACCAGCAGGCCATCTTCAATCACAAAGGATTGCCAATCGGCACCCTTCTCATACGTGCCGCCCAGTGCCTTGAAATCATCCTCGATCAGGAACGGCACCACGTCGGTCAGGCCAACCGCTGCTTCTTCAGAGTTGGAGAAGCCGGTGACGCGTCGGCCCTTGACCAGCGGCTCGCCGTTGACCGCCTTGACGTGACGCAAGGCACCCGGGGCGTGGCACACAAAGCCAATCGGCTTGCCCGCACGCTCGAAGGCTTCGATCAGGGCGATGGAGGTTTTCGACTCTGCCAGGTCCCACAGCGGGCCGTGGCCGCCTGGGTAGAACACGGTGTCGAAGTCGCCGGCGTTGACCGACTCCAGCTTCACGGTGGTGGCCAGGGCCTGTTGCGCCGCCGGGTCAGCGGCGAAGCGGCGGGTCTGGTCGGTTTGCGAATCCGGCAGGTCGCTGACCGGGTCCAGGGGCGGCTGCCCACCGGCCGGCGAAGCCAGGGTCACGTCGGCCCCGGCGTCCTTGAACGCGTAGTAGGGAGCAGCAAATTCTTCGAGCCAGAACCCGGTCTTGCGGCCGGTGTTGCCAAGCTGGTCGTGAGAAGTCAAAACCATCAATACTTTCATGTGCCAGTGCCTCGGGGTGATGTGGGTTGGAATGGAATCAAGCTTAGGAGCCGGGCCAAAACCGCACAATGTCATGTCCGCAAGGATTCCGGACATTGCGCCAAGGCGGTTGCCGTTTCCCTGGCACACGCCGACAATCACCGCTCCGCGCCCCCTGGAGAGATGAGATGCACAGCATTGCGCTGATGGTGTACCCGAACTTTCAATCCTTGAGCCTCAGCCTGGGCTCGGTGTTCGAGTGCGCGAATCTGCTGCGTGGCGAGCAGGCGTATGAATTTCACCTGGTGTCGGAAAGTGGCGGCCCGATCATGACGTCCCAGGGCTTCTCGGTGAACAGTACGCCGATCCGGCCCGAGGGCTATGACACATTGATCGTCAGCGGTTACCTGGAGTTCCAACTGCCTGACGCCAGCCTGCCGAGGCTGGTCCAGGCGGCGTCCAAACAGTCGCGGCGGATTGCTTCGTTGTGCATGGGCATCTTCGTGCTGGCCGAGGCGGGTTTGCTCGAAGGCAAGCGCGCCACCACCCACTGGCTGCACGCACCGGCCTTTGCCAAGCGCTACCCGCAGATTCGCCTGGAGGAAGACAAGCTGTTCGTGGTCGACGGCCAGATCTGGACCGGTGCCGGCATGAGCGCCGGGGTGGACCTGGCGCTGGCGATGGTGGAGAACGACCTGGGCAGCGACCTCGCCCGCCGCATCGCGCGCAAGCTGGTGATTGCCCAGCGCCGTGGCAGCGAACAGTCGCAGCTATCGGCGTTGCTGGAGCTCGACCCCAAGTCCGACCGTGTGCAGCTGGCCCTGGCCTACGCCCGGGAGAACCTGACCCACGACCTTTCGGTCGAGGCCCTGGCGGCCGTGGCGCGGCTCAGCCCACGCCAGTTCAGCCGGGTGTTTCGCGAGGAGACCGGGCAAACCCCGGCCAAGGCCATCGAATCCCTGCGGGTGGAAGCCGCCCGGGCAATGATGGAAACCAGTCGGCACCCGGTGGAAGTGGTCGCCCGCGAGACCGGGTTCGGTGATCGCGAGCGCATGCGCCAGGCATTCCTGCGGGCGTTCGGCCAGCCGCCACAGGCGATGCAGGCGGCATTGTTCAGTGCAGGGGCTGGCGCCGCGTTCAGTTGATGGTTCAGTGCAACGCCGCGCGCGTCACCAGGAAACTCAGCAGGTTCGGCTCATCGTCCAGCTCGATGGCCTGCACCGGACGCGGCAGGTTATCCAACACAGTGCGCCAGAACGCCTGGCTCACTTCATCCTGATCATAGAAACGCACCAGCCAGTTCGCCTCGCCGCTGCTCAACACCTGAGTGGCGATGGCGCGGCCAATGCCCTTGCGGCGGTAGCGTTTGAGGATGAACAGGTCCGCCAGTTCCAGCGCATCGATCCCCGGCAACTCGCTGCCTTCGATCAGCAGGAAACCGGCGATAAAGCCATCGACCAATAACAGGTTGGCGCTCCATTGCGGGTCTTCCCAGTAGCGGGCCAGGTGCTCCTCATGGATGTAGAAGCGACCGTCCACCTCGACATCTTCCTGTTCCCAGTCCGAGGACTCGTAGGCGTAGAACTGGTAAAGGTTGGCGATCAACGTGGCGTGTTCCGGGCCGGTCTCGATCAGTTCGACGGTGGTATCGGGGATTGCAGGCATGGGCATCTCGGCAAAAAAACAGGCCGCCATTGTCAACAAAGCCACCTGCAATGCCAATACACCGGCCAAGCTTTCTGCTTGCTGAACCGATCGCGCTTTTCTCGTGTCAACGACAAAATCGTTACAAAGTTAGACTAAACTCCGCGTCACTTCCCTCCCCTTGCTTTCAGGATAAGTACTTTGACAAACGTCTGCACCAGCGGCCTCGATGTCGGCTTTGCGTCCCTGGATTACCTGCAAATAGGCATCCTGGGCATCATTCAGGGCATCACCGAATTGTTGCCCGTGTCTTCCACCGCCCACATGCGCATCGTGCCCGCCCTGCTCGGCTGGCCGGATCCCGGCTCGGCGTTTTCCGCAGCCATGCAGTTGGCCGCACTGGCAGCAGTGGTCAGTTACTTCTGGAAGGATGTACGCCAGGTCACGGTCGGCAGCATCACTGCGGTGCGCCAAGGTGACTACAACAACCAGTGGTTCAAGCTGGCGGTGGCCATTGTGCTGGCGACGATTCCGATCGGGATCGCCGGGATAGCCTTGTCGTCGTCCCTCAACTCCTGCAACTCGCCGCTGCGCGGGCTGATGGTGATCGGGATTTCCTGCCTGGTGATGGCGGTGCTGCTGGCGGCGGCTGAACTCAGCGCGAGGCATAAGCGCACGGTGGGCGAAATGCGCCTGCGGGATGCGCTGATTGTCGGCATTGCGCAGATCGGCGCGCTGATTCCAGGGGTTTCACGCTCGGGTTCGACCCTGACCGCCGCACTGTTCCTCAACTTCAAGCGTGAAGAAGCGGCGCGGTTTTCGTTCCTGCTGGGCTTGCCGGCGATCGCCCTCGCGGGGCTGAAAGAGCTGTGGGTATTGTTCCACGCCGACCTGCCCGCCCACGCCTGGCCGCACCTGATCTTCGGGCTGGTGGTCGCCAGTGTGTCGGCGTTCTTCGCGATCTGGGGCCTGATGAAGTTCCTGGAGCGATTCTCCACCTGGCCGTTCGTGATCTACCGCGCGGTGCTCGGGGTATTCCTGATTGTGGCGGTGAGCACCGGGTTGTTGGCCTAAGGCGCGCGGTCGGCCAGTTCTTCGAGCAAATCCGCAGACGGTATGAAGAACAGGCCGCCGGTGACCGCCGTGCTGAAGTCCAGCAGGCGGTCATAGTTGCCGACCGGTCGGCCGACAAACATGTTCTCCAGCATCAACTCCAAAGGCTCTGGCGAGCGCGCGTAGCCGATAAAGTACGTCCCGAATTCCCCCGCGCCCGGCCGGCCAAAGGGCATGTTGTCCCGCAGGATCTTCACTTCCTCGCCGTCCTTGGTGATGGTGGTCAATGCACTGTGGGAATTGCTCGGTTTGGTCGCATCGTCGAGCTCGATGTCCGACAACTTGGTGCGCCCGATCACCCGCTCCTGCGCCTCCACCGACAATTCATTCCAGGCCTGCATGTTGTGCAGGTACTTCTGCACCATTACATAGCTGCCGCCGCTGAACGCCGGATCCTCATCACCGACGATGGTGAAACCCACCGCCTTGCGCCCGACCGGGTTCTCGGTGCCGTCGACAAAACCGATGATGCTGCGCATGTCGAAATAGCGGAAACCCTGGACCTCGTCCACCACCGTCACCGCATCCCCCAGCGCCGCCATCAACTGGGTGGCCAATTCGAAACACAGGTCCATCTGCTCGGCACGAATGTGCAGCAGGATATCCCCCGGCGTGGCCGGCGCCAGGCGCCCGGCCACGCCCACTTCCTTGAACGGATGCAACGCTGCTGGCCGCGGCCCCCCGAACAGCGCATCCCACGCCTTGGAGCCAAACCCTGCGACACACGTCAGGTTGCCCGCCGGTACACGCTTGCCGACCGAGCGCACCAGGCCGGCGATATCGGCGCACCAGCTGCGCACCGCCTCAGCCGAGTCACTGCCAGGCGCCAGGGTCGCGACCATGAAAATGGCGCTGCTGGTGATCGGGCTGCAGACGGATTGGGGTTCAAGGTTTTGATCGGATGGCGATGTCATTGAGAGGTCCACGGGTGGCGGTCGAGATTCAACGAGCGCAGATTAGCAGACACTGAGTTAAAGTGCGGCTGCCTGGAGTTGCGCCGCCTGATACAACGCGTCAGCAGTTTCTTGAATATCTTCACACTGCCACAACTTGCCCAACCACTCGGACGGAATGCCCTGCACGCCGTAATACGCGCCCGCCAACTGACCCACGATCGCTGCGGTAGTGTCGGCGTCATCCCCCAGGTTTGCGGCAGCCAACACAGCCTCGGCAAAGCTGTTGGTGTGATGAAAACACCATAGCGCCGCTTCAAGCGAAGCCACTGCGTAGCCAGAACCCACGATGTCACTGCGCGCCTTGTCGAGGTAGTGCCCATCAGCAATGTCCGCAACTTTGGATTCGCTCAACTCCAGGTAGCCGACCTGCAATACCTGCGGTTTCGAATCCCCCCGCAGCGCATTCGCAATACACTCAGCCAGCACGAGGCAACATTCAATCGCCTCCATCGCGCCATGGGTCGTGCGGGAACTGTCGACGGTAAACTCACGCAGGCGCTCGGCATCCGGAAAATAGAACAGCACCACCGGCGCCAGGCGCATCATCGACCCGTTACCCGCTGAGTAAGGATCGGTGGAGCCCGCGAACGGGTCACCGGTGTACTGATACTCCGCCAATGCCTCACGAACCGTCGTGCCAATATCGAAACATTCACCCGTCGAGCTAAGGTAGCCCCACTTCCACCAGTTCAGATAACGGCCCATCTGATCGGCAGCGTCAAAACCATTCTTGCGCAGCAGGCTTTCGGCCAGACAAAGCGCCATGGACGTGTCATCCGTCCACTGGCCCGGTAACAGTTGAAAGGGCCCACCACCAACCATATCGATGACAGGGGCAAACGACCCACGGCGCATGAACTCAACAGTAGTCCCTACTGCATCACCGCACGCCAGGCCAAGCAGGCTGCCGCGGTAACGCTCTGAAAGCATCATCAATCTCACTCCTTTGCACAATTAACACCCTGACAGGAGAACCATACCGTAGCTTTCCGTTCAATGGGTTGCTGTGCATTTCTATGGGAGATTTCCCACTCAGGCACTCCCCTACCCCTGCCTCCCGATGGTAGTGTGTGAAATTGTTTCTGACCTTTCGATCAGACATTTCTCACTCACTCCCTGCAAAGGAATGCCCCCAGCAATGGATTTTTCCCTCAAGCAACTGGCCGTAGCCACCCTGATGGCCGCCAGCCTTTCGGTGTTCACCACCCAAGCTCAAGCCAACCTCACCCCACAACAGAACGCCGTCATCCTGAAGACCTTCAGCGATGCCTCGGTCAAGGATTTCCGGCAGTTCCTCGCCAGCCTGGCCAAGAGTGACGTGGCCAAGAGCGACAACCTCGGCCCGGCCATCAGTGCCTTTCTCGACAACAAGGACCTGAGCGCCGACCAGCAGAATGAAATCCATCGCCTGCTGGGCCTGTATGCGCGGGTGAAGTACGGTGCGGCCGCCACTGAAACCCTGCGTGAGCTGGTGGAGATCCCGACCTTCCAGGTCGCCGGCATGGCCCAGCACGACAATCCCGAGTTCATCAAGATCGCCGCCAAGATCAAGAGCCTGGCCGAGTCGTTCAACCTGAACTTCCGCAACATCGACAACCGCGTCTACGAGATTTCCCTGGAAGGCAGCGGCGATGAAGTGGTCGGCATCCACGCTCACGCGGACGTGGTACCGGTAACCCCGGAAAACTGGGTGCTCAAGGACGGCACCAAGCTCGACCCATTCAAGGTCACGCTGATCGGCGACCGGATGTATGGTCGCGGCACCGAGGATGACAAGAACGGCATCGTGGTGGCGATGTACGCGATGAAGGTGATCAAGGAAGAGAAGCTGCCGCTGGCGCGCAATTTCAAGCTGCTGGTGGACACCACCGAGGAAACCTCCGGCGACGCGATCCCGTACTACTTCGAGCACAACCCAACGCCCAACTACAACCTGGCGCTGGACGGCGGCTACCCGGTGGTGATCGCCGAGAAAGGCTACGGCACGGTCATGGCCAAGTTCCCCAAGCGCAAGGCTGAAGGCCAAGGCGCAGAAATCATCTCGATGACCGGCGGCAAGGCCACCAACCAGATTCCGTCGGCGTCGGTGGTGACATTGCTCAGCGACAAGCCTGCCGAACTGGCCGCCAGCCTGCAAAAGGCCGGCAGCGAGTACGCCAAGCGCAATGGCGGCGACTTTGAAGTGGCGGCCAAGGTCGTCGGCAAGGACGTTCAGTTGACCGTCACTGGCGTGTCCGCCCACTCCTCCGAACCGGAATCCGGGGTGAACCCGGTAGCCAGGGTCCTCGACTTCCTCAACAGCCTCGACGGCAAGGTCGCGCTCAAGCACAACCAGTTCACCGACGCCGCGCACTACGCCGCCAACAACTGGGGCCTGGATTACCTGGGCGCCAAGCTAGGCGTGGGCTTCTCCGATGCGTTCATGGGCCCGCTGACCACCTCGCTGACCTATGTGGGCGAAGATGACACTACCTTCAAGCTGGCGGTCAACCTGCGGGTGCCAAAGGGCAAGTCACCGGAAGCGCTCAAGGCCGAAATCGCCGACAAGCTCAGCGCCTGGACCAAGAAAAACCACGTGGCTGTGACCTTCGATTACTCGATCGCCGAGCCGATGTACCGCAACCCTGAGGGCGAGTGGGTCAAGGCGCTGTTGGCGGTGGCCAGCGAGAACCTGGGCATGGAGCACAAGTACGGCACGTCTGCCGGCGCTACTTCGGTGCATGAGCTGCCCAACGGCGTGCAATTCGGCCTGGCACGGCCGGAGGTCAAGTACACCGGCCATACCGACAACGAGTTCAAGACCGTCGACCAGTTCCTGCTGGACCTGCAGATCGTCACCGAAATGATGGGCCGCATCGGGCAACTGCCAAAGCTCTGACCTGCCCTTCGGACCCGCCGTCCTGGCGGGTCCACTAAGCGATACGCCAGCCTTTCGACGCCCGCCGCTGCGCGAGGAACCGGGCATAGCGCCCTTGTCTTGCGGTCAATTGCTCAGG
The DNA here is from genome assembly GCF_013386485.1 of Pseudomonas sp. P7758. Lineage (NCBI taxonomy): Bacteria > Pseudomonadati > Pseudomonadota > Gammaproteobacteria > Pseudomonadales > Pseudomonadaceae > Pseudomonas > Pseudomonas sp. P7758. The sequence goes on from NZ_JACARS010000167.1 coordinate 21,416, forward strand.
CGTGCCCTGCTCCACGATCCGGCCTTCATCGAGCACCACGATCTGGTCGGCCATCACCACCGTCGACAACTGATGCGCGATCACGATCAGCGTGCATGTGCCGCGCAAGCGTGCCAGGGTTTCGGCGATGACCGCCTGGTTCTCGGCGTCCAGTGCTGCCGTGGCTTCGTCCACCAGCAGGATTGGCGCGCCCTTGATCAACGCCCGGGCGATCGCGACACGCTGGCGCTCGCCACCGGACAGGCGTGCCCCGCCCTCACCCACCGTGGTCGACAGGCCCATGGGCAGGCGCTCGATAATCGCCTGCACACCGGCCTGCCGCGCGGCCTCCAACACTTGTGCGTCGCTGGCGTCGGGTTTGCCGAGGCGAATGTTGTCGGCGACGCTGCCCTGGAACAGGTACGTGTCCTGGAAGATCTGGCTGATTTGCGCGTTGAGCTGCTCGCCGGACATCTGTCGCACGTCCACGCCACCGATACACACCTGGCCCTGGCTGACCTCGAAAAACCGCGCGACCAATCGCAATAGCGTGGTCTTGCCCGAACCGGAAGCCCCCACCAGCGCGGTCATGCTGCCGGGCTCGATACGCAGGTTCACCCCGCGCAGCACGTCCCTTGAACCGGCCGCGTGGCGAAAGCTCACATCGAACAATTCCACCGAGGCATCCCGTGGAGATTGCGGCGCGCTCGGCGCCTTCAGGGGCGACGCGGCCAATATCTCGCGCACCGCCTCAAGCTGCACCCCGGCGCCGCGCAACGTTTCGCCATAGCCGGCCACCTCCAGCAACGGGTCAATGAAGCGGCTGACCAGCAACAGCGACACCATCACTGCAATCACCGAGCCCACGTGCAAGGCATTTCCCAGGTAAGCGTCAAGCCAAAGCGCGGCGGCGATCAACAAGGCCGCGAACACCACCTGCACCAGCCACATGTTCAGCAGAATCGAGGTGGCGGACAGCAGGATCAGGCGCGCCCCGGTCACGTGCTGCTGCTCGATCGCCCGTTGCAGGAACACCGAGCTGCCGCCGCCACTGAAGGCACGCAACACCGACTGCGACTGGGCGAACTCCAGCATACGCTGGCTGGTGTCGGCCGAGCTGCGCTGGAACGCCCGGTCGGCGCGCCGCCCAAGGCGGGCGCTGAGCCAGAACGCGCCGCCGAGAATCGGCAACGCCAGCAAGGCGATCAGGCCCATTTTCCAGTGCAGCACAAACAACGCCAGTACCAGCACCAATGGCGTCACCACGCCGCTGAGCACCGGAGTAAATACATGGGCCGGCAGCTGGGCCACGGCCATCATGCCCTGGGTCACCACCTGGTTGAGCCGCGCCGTGTTATCAGGCGTGAACCAACCGACAGGCAGTTCGGCCACATGGTCGCCGATGCGCTGGCGCCCGCCTTGCAGCACCGCCACACCCACCGCGACGCCAGCCTTTTCAACCTCGCGTCGCGTGGCCCAACACGTCGCCACCGCCGCCAGGAACACCACCAGCCACAACGCCGCTTCGGCCAGATCACCGTTGAGCATGTCGGTGAGTACCGGCACCAGGGCGGCGAGGGTCAGCCCGCACAGCGCACCGTAGAACATCACTTTCCCGACATAGCGACGGAAGACCGGCCCGTCATCGCCCAACAGTTCGATAAAGGTTTTCAGCATGTCGGCAGCGCCTGTTCGCGGGTCTGTTTGTAACCGCCCGACGCCCACAGGCGCGCATAGCGGCCCTCTTGCGCGATCAGTCGAGGATGGGTGCCCTGTTCAACAATACGGCCATTTTCCAGCACGATGATGTGGTCGGCGTGCATCACGGTATCGAGGCGATGGGCAATCACCAACAGCGTGCGCCCTTGGGCAAAGCGCGACAGCGCCTCCTGGATTGCCACCTCGTTTGCTGCATCGGCGGCGGCCGTGGGTTCATCCAGCACCAGCACCGGCGGCGCCAGCAATACTGCGCGGGCGATGCTGATACGCTGCTGCTCGCCACCAGACAACTGCGCGTCCTCACCGATCACCGAGGCATAGCCCCGTGGCAAGCCGATGATGCACTCATGAATATTCGCGGCCCGTGCGGCCGCCTCGATTTCTTTGCGGCTGGCGCTGGGCCGGCCCAGGGCGATGTTTTCGGCAACGCTGGCGTGGACCAGGCGCACCTCTTGCAGCACAAAGCCGATCAGGTTGTAGAGCTGCGAGGTCTCGATCTGCCGCAGGTCGACGCCGCCCAGGGTGATACGCCCCTCGGTCGGGTCAAAAAACCGCAGCAGCAGGCGCGCCAGGGTCGACTTGCCCGAACCCGAGGCGCCGACGATGGCAGTTACGGTGCCGGGCTTGAGGGTAAAGCTGATGTTCGACAGTACCGGGTGCTGCGGGTCATAGGCGTACCCGAGGTTTTCGACGCGTACTTCGGCGTCCTTGGGCAAGCGTTCGCACCCCGGCTCCACCTGCGCCAGCACCGGCGTCGCCAGCAGTGCCTGCACGCGCTGGGCCGCGCCGGTGGCGTTGTCCAGATCATGCACGATGTAACTCAGCAGCATCAGTGGCGCGCAAATGCCCGGTGCAACGATGGCGAACGGCAGCACCTCCACCGCGCTGATCCAGCCCAGGCTGACAAACACCAGGCCAAACGTCAGCACCATGGCGAGCACCGTCACCGGGGCGATCATCGCGTTGGCATTGGCCATCGTCCCCACCAGTGGCCGGGTGAACTCAACGAAGGCTTCGCTGAACTCATCTACCGCCTTGCGGTAACTGGCGTGGGCCTTGCCGGTGGCACCGAAGGCCTTGACCACCGGAATGCCGTTGACGAACTCGACCACCGCGTTATTGACCCGGGTCATGCGCTCGACAAAGGACTGCATGTGGCTGCCGCTGGCTTTCATCGCCCGGGTAAAAAACAGCAAAAACCCCGGAAACGGCAACAGCGAGACCAGCGCCATGCGCCAGTCCACCATGAACAGATAAGCCGCCGACAGCAGCACGGCCCCGGCACAACGGCCCACGGTGGTGTAGAAATGCGCAGTCAGGCTGTGCAGGGTGCCGATGTCATCCTGCATCGCCTGCTTGACCTCGCCCGACGCCCGCTCGGTGAACCAGCCCAGCGGCACCTGGCTCAGGCGCTGGGCGATGGCCAGGCGCAAGTGGCGAGTGATGTGGTTGTCGGCCAGGTGCGCGACCGTCTCCGCAACTGTCATCAACAGCAGGCCCGCGAACAGGCTCGCCAGGCTGAGGCTGATGGTCAACCAGACCTCGCCCGATGCCTGGGCCATCGACGGCGCGCCGAGGGCGACCCTGGCGATATGCACAATGCCCCCCAGCGGCACCAGCGTCAGCATACTGCCCACACCGGCCAGCAGTGCCGCAGCGATCAGTCGCCCGCGCACCGGCCGCAACACTTGCGAGACCGCGCCGCGCCCCCTGGGTTTGGCCGCAGCCACATCCTTGTTACTCATGAAGTCTCCCTGACTGAATGAGCCTTTGCTCGCCCTTACCTTATCTTCCGAACGAGCGGCCAAAACCCTCAATCGAAACCTCAAGGAATTTTCAGGCAGGGGCGCGGACCGTCACCCAATAGCGGGTGCGCCGCACCACCTGGATCGGCAACGCGGCGGCCAGGTTGTCCAGCGCCAGGTCGGTATTGTCCAGGTGCAATACACCGCTGACCCGCAGCATCGCCACCTCAGGCGCACAGCGCAGTACACCGCGGCGGTAGCGTCCCAGCTCGGCGATCAGTTCGTCGAGCCGGGTGCCATCGGCCACCAACAGGCCCTTGACCCAGGCGATGCTGCGGTCAGTCACCGCCGCAGTCGGCTGCACGGTGTCCCTGGAAACCGTGGCGCCTTGACCTGCCTCCACCCGCGCACCTGCGCCATGGTCGGGCTGTACCTGCACGGTGCCCTCAAGCACGGCCAACTGGCAGTTGCCGTCGTCGCATTGGCGCAGGCTGAAGCGCGTGCCCAGGGCATGAAACACGCCCTGGCGACTCTGCACCCGAAACGGCCGGGGTGACGGCGCGGTCGTGATGAAGACCTCGCCGGCCCGCAGCAGCACCAGGCGCTGGTCGTCATCGAACTGCACGTCAATTGCTGAAGCCGGGCCCAATACCAGGCGGGTACCGTCGGGCAATACCACTTCGCGAACTTCGCCGGTGCGGGTGCTATGGCCGGCACTCGCCAGCTGCCAGGCGTCGGTGCGGCGCACGCCGTAGGTGAGGCCACCGGCTGCGACCAACAGGCCCAGCAGGCGCAGGGTGCTCCGGCGATCGGGGGAGTCGGGAGCGTCGGGTTCGGCCAGGCTGTGCCTGGCCACCGGCGCGGGGATGCTGTGGAGTTTTTGTTCGAAGCCCAGCAGGCGCGTCCAGGCCAGTTCGTGATGGGGGTGTTCGGCGCGCCAGTGCAGGCAGTTGGCGTGGTCTTCGGCGCTGGCGTCATCGGCCCACAGGCGGGCCATCCAGGCGGCGGCGCGCTCGATGATATCCGGGGAGATTGGCTGCTCGGTCGACATTGCGAGGGTCAGCCGTACAGGGTCTGGTAGCAGGCCAGCAGGCCGGCGGCGATGTACTTTTCCACCGAGGAGACGGAGACCTGTAGCTCGGCGGCGATCTCGCGGTAGCTCAGGCCATCGAGCTTGCACAGCAACAGGGCCTGGCGCGCCTTGGGTGGCAGGCTGTGCAGGGCGGCGTCGATTTGGATCAGGGCCTCGATGGCCAGGGCGCGGGTTTCTTCATCGGGGGCGCAGGGTTCGGGCAACAGGGCCAGGGCTTGCAGGTAAGCGGATTCGATCTGGCGGCGGCGGTAGAGGTCGATGACCAGGCCGTTGGCGATCTGGGTCAGGTGTCGCCGGGATTCGCCGGTGGGCGGGAGTTGGCCCTTGCGCATGAGTTGCAGGTAGACGTCGTGGGCCAGGTCGGCGGCGTCGAATGCGTTGCCCAGCTTGCGCCGCAACAGGGTACGTAGCCAGGCGTTGTGGTCGACGTATAGATTTTCAACCTGGCGTTGAAAGGCGAACTGTCCGATGTTCACAAACCTCTCCTTTTACCCAATGGGCCCGGGGGTGCTGGGGCGATTGGGCTGGTAATGATTTGCAAGACTATCGGCTCTGGGCTGCGGGTGCAATGCGGGGGGATGGCGGGGTTATGGGTACATA
>NZ_JACARS010000017.1:0-1199 GCF_013386485.1 Pseudomonas sp. P7758
GCGTGGGCCACATCAATGCCACGGGCCTGGGCCGCCACTTGCCAGCGGCTGGCGACCACGTCCGGGCGCTGGCCGAGCAGTTCGGCCGGCAAGCTCGACGGCAGTTTCAGCGGCGCGGCCAGGGACAAGGTGGGCCGCTGCAACTGCGCGCCCTCCCCCGGCCCTTTGCCCGCCAGCGCGGCCAACTGGTTGCGACTCAGGGCGATCTGTTCATCCAGGGCGTCCAGCTGGCGATGGGTTTCCGGCAGCGGCGTCTCAGCCTGGCTGACTTCGAAGTGGGTGCCGATCCCGCCATTCAAACGCTTTTGCGCAAGGTCGAGAATCTGTTGTTGCTGGGCCAGGGTGGCGGCCACGATATCGCGCTGGGCGAAGTGCAACGACAGCTGGATATAGGCGCGCACCACGTTGTTCTGCAATTCGAGCTGCGCCTGGCGCGCTTCGGCGGCGCTCATGTGGGCCATGTCCACGGCGCGCTCGGTGGCATTGCTTTCGCGGCCCCAGAGGTCGAGGGCATAGCTCAGCCCCAGGGACGCGTTGTTGTCCCAGGTGGTGGAATTGTCCAGCGCGCCTGGGCCGTAGAATTGGTCGCTCGGCCAGTTATGGCGCTTGAGCGTGGCATCACCATTGATCTGCAACGACTCGGCCGACTCGGCGATCCCAGCCATGGCCCGGGCTTCACGCACACGTGCAGCGGCCATGGCCATGCTCGGGCTGCCTTGCACGGCGAGGTCGATCCAGTGGTTGAGTTGCGGGTCGCCGTAGGCTTGCCACCATTGCGCGGTGGGCCAGTGGGCGTCCTGGGCGGCACTTTTGATCGCCTCGTCGGTGGCCAATGAACTGGCGACGAGTGACTGGCCTTGAGGGGCAATTCCTCCGGTTCCGATGCAGCCGCTGATTGCTAACGATAAGGCCCAAACACTGAGAGTCTTCAGCTCTCTGCTGATGCGACGCGGCACTGCTGCGAATTCCTGAGAGGGTGTTGCGGGGAAGGTGGCGCAATTCTAAGGGGCGGGCCGGATGGCGATAAGGTGGGATTCTTGTGAATCTTTGTTACCGTTCAGGCGATAATCCGTTCGTAGGGATCACTGGATCCTGCAACTTCGTGTCACAATTTGCCATCTCCCCTGAGAGCACCTTAATGGACACCTTGCAAAACATGCGCGCCTTCAGTTGTGTGGCCGAAGCCGGCAGCTTTACCG
>NZ_JACARS010000017.1:1278-111044 GCF_013386485.1 Pseudomonas sp. P7758
GCCCGGCCGGGCAGTTGAAAGTGCACACCATGACCGGCATCGGCCAGCACTTCGTGATCGATGCGATTGCCCGCTACCGCCGCACCCACCCGGACGTGACCTTTGACCTGACCATGGCCAACCGCGTGCCGGACCTGCTGGATGAGGGTTACGACGTGTCCATCGTGCTCGCCAGCGAGTTGCCGGATTCGGGGTTTGTCTCGCAGCGCCTGGGGATAACTTACAGCATCGCCTGTGCCTCGCCGGCCTACGTCAAGGCCAACGGCTGCGCGCAACGGCCCAGCGACCTGCTCAACCACGCGTGCCTGCGCCTGGTCAGCCCGGTGATTCAGCTGGATAAATGGTCGTTCAATGGCCCTGAAGGCCAGGAAAGTGTGGCGATCAACAGCTCACCGTTCCTGGTGAACTCGGCGGATGCGATGAAGACCGCGATCACCAGCGGCATGGGCGTTGGCCTGTTGCCGGTGTATGCGGCGATTGAAGGGCTGCGCAACGGCACCCTGGTGCGGGTGATGCCCAACTACCGCTCCCAGGAGCTCAACCTGTACGCCATCTACCCGTCGCGCCAATACCTGGATGCGAAGATCAAGACGTGGGTGGAATACCTGCGCAGCTCCCTGCCGGAAATCATGGCCGCGCATCAGGCGGAACTGGCGGCCTATGAGCTAAGTGGCAGTTTGGGCGGGGTACGACTGAGTAACTGAGGGGGGCAGCCGCTACACCGGCAGCGTAATGCCAAAGGTGTTGCCGCCGCCCTCGCTGCGCACAAACACATCTCCGCCGTGCATCAACGCGATCGCCTTGACGATCGCCAGTCCCAACCCGTGATTCGCCCCACTATTGCTGCGGGACGCGTCCACCCGATAGAACCGCTCGAACAACCGGGGCAGATGCTCGCTGGCAATCTCATCGCCCGGGTTGGTCACCCCGATCGCCACGTGGTCCTCCAGCACTTCGATCTTCACCTCGATCACCTGGCCAGGCGCCGTATGCTGCACCGCATTGCTCAACAGGTTGATCAACGCCCGGCGCAAGTGCGCCTTCTCGATCTGCACCTGGGCATCGCCGGTCACACGCACCTGCACCTGGGCGTCCTCGAGGATAAAGTCCAGGTAGTCCAGGGTGGTCGCCACTTCATCCGCCAGCGAACTGGTGATCAGCTTGGTGGCCTTGCTGCCCTGGTCTGCACTGGCCAGGAACAGCATGTCATTGATGATCGAGCGCAGCCGTTCCAGCTCTTCGAGGTTCGATTGCAGCACCTCGAAATAATGCTCGGCCGAACGCCCACGGGTCAGCGCCACCTGGGTCTGGCCGATCAGGTTGGTCAGCGGCGAGCGCAGCTCATGGGCCACATCGGCGTTGAATGACTCCAGGCGCGAATAGGCCTGTTCCACCCGGTCGAGGGTCGAGTTGAAGGAGTTGACGAACTGCTTCAGCTCCGGCGGCAATGGCGACAATTGCAGGCGCCCGGAGAGTTTCGGCGGTGCGAGTTTCTGCGCCTCGTCCGAGAGCTTGATCAGCGGCTTGAGACCGATGCGCGCCACCCAGAACCCCAGCAGCGAGGCCAGCAGCACGCCGACAAACGCCAGGCCGATCAGCGCCACCAGCAGTTGATGCTGGGTGGCGCGGAAGTTCTCGGTGTCGACCGCGATCAGGAAACGCAGCGGCGGGCGCTGCTCCTTGGCTGGAAACTGGCTGACCAATACTTTGAACGGGTAGGCATGGCCCGGCAGGCGCAAGTCGCGCTTGCCGGTCGGGCCGGCGGCAAAGGCGCGAATCTGCGCGTCCGGGTTGCCGTATTCGTAGGTCGGGTCGCTGCTCACCACCCAGAAGCGAATGCGCTTGTCTTCCTCTCCCAACAACTTGAGCTTGGCGGTGATCTTCGCCCAATGGTCCGGCGTACCGAAGCGATTGACCGAAGACTCCAGCACGCTGTAGCGCGCATCCAGCTCGGCCCCGGGCAGCAGGCCCAGGCCTTTGTCCACCTGCTGGTACAGCGCGCCGCCGATCAACAGGAAGATCAGCAGCGCCACCAGGGTGAACATGCCGCTCAGGCGCAGGGCGATGGAGTTAGCCGACACTGCGGTTCTCCAGCACGTAACCCATGCCACGGATGGTGTGCAGCAGTTTCTGTTCGAACGGCCCGTCGAGCTTGGCCCGCAGGCGTTTGATCGCTACTTCCACCACATTGGCGTCACTGTCGAAATTGATGTCCCAGACCATTTCCGCAATCGAGGTCTTGGACAGGATTTCACCCTGGCGCCGGGCCAATACGCTGAGCAGCGAGAACTCCTTGGCGGTCAGGTCCAGGCGAACGCCGTTGCGACTGGCCTTGCGGCTGATCAGGTCGATCCACAGGTCGGCGATGGTCACCTGCACCGGCTCATGCCCGCCACTGCGACGGGTCAGGGCTTGCAGGCGCGCCACCAGTTCGAGGAACGAGAACGGCTTGCCGAGGTAATCATCCGCGCCTTCGCGCAGGCCGCGAATACGGTCTTCCACGCGCTCGCGGGCGGTGAGCATGATCACCGGCGTCTGCTTGCGCGCCCGCAGCGCGCGCAATACACCAAAGCCATCCAGGCCGGGCAGCATCACGTCGAGCACGATGACCGCGTAATCGTTCTCCAGGGCCAGGTGCAACCCTTCGACGCCTTCACGGGCGACGTCGACGGTATAGCCTTGCTCCGTCAGGCCGCGGTGCAGGTAGTCGGCGGTTTTTTCTTCGTCTTCAATAATCAGTACACGCATGAGCCTTTTGTTCCAGGACGGGGCCTCAGCCTCAGTGTGTGATTGCCAGCTGGGGAGCTGGTTTGGGTCTGTGGAAAAACTTCTCGAGGTACAAGTATATGACCGGTGTGGTGAACAGCGTCAGCGCCTGGCTCACCAGCAACCCGCCCACCACCGCGATACCCAGCGGCTGGCGCATTTCCGCGCCGGGGCCGGAGCCCAGCATCAGCGGCACCGCACCCAGCAGGGCGGCCAGGGTGGTCATGATGATCGGCCGGAACCGCGTGACACACGCCTCGTAAATCGCTTCCTCGGGCGGCAGGCCGCGTACGCGCTGGGCGTCCAGGGCGAAGTCGATCATCAGGATACCGTTCTTCTTCACGATCCCGATCAGCAGCACCAGGCCGATCAACGCCATGATCGAAAAGTCCTGACCCATCAGTGACAGCATGATCAGCGCCCCCAACCCCGCCGACGGCAAGGTGGAGATGATCGTCAGCGGGTGCACGAAGCTCTCGTACAGCACGCCCAGGATAATGTAGACCGCCACCAGTGCCGCGAGGATCAGCCAGGGCTGGCTGGCCAATGAACTCTGGAACGCCTGGGCCGCGCCCTGGAAGTTGCCGATGATAGTGGTCGGCATGCCGATTTCATTCTTCGCCTGGTTGAGCAGGATCACCGCATCGCCCAACGCGACGCCGGGTGCCAGGTTGAACGACAGGTTGGCCGCCGGGAACATGCCGTCATGGCTGATGGACAAGGGCCCGACGGTGGGCGGGTCGACCTTGGCCACCGCCGACAGCGGCACCATCTCGTTGGTCAGCGGCGAGCGCAGGTAGAAGTAGTTCAGGCTTTCGGCCTTGCCGCGTTGCTGGGTGTCCAGTTCCAGCACCACCTGGTACTGGTTGATCTCGGTCTGGAATTCGTTGATCTGGCGCTGGCCGAAGGCGTCGTACAGTGCCTGGTCCACATCGGTGGCGGTGAGGCCAAACCGCGCGGCGGCCTGACGGTCGATGCTGATGTGGGTGATGCTGCCGCCCAGCTGCAAGTCGTTGGACAGGTCGCGGAACGCCGGGTTGGCCCGCAGTTTTTCGGTGAGGCGCTGGGTCCAGGTATTCAGGGTCGGGCCGTCATTGCTCTTGAGCACGTACTGGTACTGGGCGCGGCTGGGGCCGGAGCTCAAGTTGATGTCCTGGCCGGCCCGCAGGTACAGGACGATGCCCGGCACTTTCGCCAGTTTCGGGCGGATCCGGTCGATAAACTGGCTGGCCGACACGTCGCGGTCCCCGCGATCTTTCAAGGCAATCCAGAACCGGCCGTTGGCGATGGTCTGGTTGCTGCCGGTCACACCCACCGAATGGGAGAACGCTTCCACCGCCGGGTCATCCTTGACGATCTCGGCGATTGCCTTGTGCTTGGCGACCATGTCCGGGAACGACACGTCGGCCGCGGCTTCGCTGGTGCCGAGGACGAAGCCGGTGTCTTGTACCGGAAAGAAACCCTTGGGGATAAACACGTAGCCGACCACGGCCAGGGCCAGGGTCACCATGAAGATCGCGGCCATGGTGCGTTGATGGGCCAGGGCGCGGCGCAGATTGCGCGCATAGCCGGCCAGCAGGCGTTCGCTGAAACCGGGTTTGTCGTGGGCATGATGGGTTGGTGCGCGCATGAACAATGCGGCCAGGGTCGGCGCCAGGGTCAGCGAGACCACCACCGAAATCAGGATGGTCGAGGTGGCTGTCAAGGCAAACTCCTTGAACAACCGCCCCACGACACCGCCCATGAACAGCAGCGGGATAAACGCCGCCACCAGCGAGAAGCTGATGGAGACCACGGTAAAACCGATTTCACCCGCGCCCTTGATCGCGGCTTCGCGCTTGTCGAGGCCCGCTTCCAGGTGGCGGTGAATGTTCTCCACCACCACGATCGCATCGTCCACCACAAACCCCACGGCGATCACGATCGCCACCAGGGTCAGGTTGTTCAGGCTGAAGCCCATCAGGTACATCAGGGCAAAACTGGCCACCAGCGACACGCCGAGCACGCTGGACACGATCAACGTGGCCGACAGCTGGCGCAGGAACAGCGCCATCACCGCCACCACCAGCAGGATGGCGATCAGCAGGGTCACTTCCACTTCATGCAGGGACGCGCGGATGGTCTTGGTGCGGTCGGTCAACACGCTGACCTGCACCGAGGCCGGCAGCATGGCTTGCAGGCGCGGCAGTTCGGCTTGAATGCGGTCCACAGTCTCGACGATATTCGCGCCGGGCTGGCGGGAGATCACCAGGTTGACGCCTGGGGTGTCGCCGGACCAGGCCTGCACGTAGGCGTTTTCCGAGCCGTTGATGACTTTGGCGATATCCCGCAGCTGTACAGGTGCCCCGTCCTTGTAGGACACGATCAGTTGGGCGTAATCCTCGGGGTGGAACAACTGGTCGTTGGTCGAGAGGGTCGACACGCTGTTCTCGCCGTAGATCGCGCCCTTGGCCAGGTTCAGGCTCGATTGCTGGATCGCCAGGCGCACGTCCGCCAGGGTCAGGCCGATGGCCGCGAGTTTATCGGCCGACGCCTGCACCCGGATGGCCGGGCGTTGCTGGCCGGTAATGTTGATCTGGCCGACCCCATCGATCTGGCTGATCTGCCGGGCCAGCAGGGTTTCCACGTAGTCGCTCAGCTCGGTGCTGGGCATGCTGTCGGAGCTGACGCTGAGGATCAGCACCGGGCTGTCCGCCGGGTTGACCTTCTTCCAGGTCGGCAGGCTCGGCATGTCGCTGGGCAGTTTGCCGGACGCGGTGTTGATCGCCGCCTGCACTTCCTGGGCGGCGGTGTCGATGCTCTTGGTGAGGGTGAATTGCAGGGTCAGCAGGCTGGAGCCCAAGGCGCTGCTGGAAGTCATCTGGGTCATGCCGGGGATGGCGCTGAATTGCACCTCCAGCGGCGTTGCCACGGATGAGGCCATGGTGTCCGGGCTGGCGCCGGGCAGCGTGGCGCTGACCTGGATCGTCGGAAATTCCGCTTCCGGCAGTGGGGCGATGGCCAGGCGTGGAAAGGCAATCATCCCGAGCAATACCAAAGCGAAGGTCAGCAGCAAGGTGGCGACCGGGTGGTCGACGCACCAGGCCGACGGCGAACGACTGCCACTCATAGCTGCACCTTGGCATCAACGGTCTGGATCACCTGCGGCGGCTCCTTGAGCACATCGACCTGGGCGCCCGCCTTGAGCCGGGACTGGCCGTCGCTGACCAGCACATCGCCGGCCTGCACACCCTGGAGGATGTTCATGTCGCTGTTCTGGTACAGCACCTGCACCGGCACCACCTCAACCTTGTCACCCTTGAGCCGGTACACGAAGTGCGAATCCAGGCCGCGTTGCACCACGGTAGGCGGCACCACCAGGGCATTCTTGTGCAGGGCGGTCTGGATGCGGATCGTCACCAACTGCCCCGGCCAGAGTTTCTGAGCGCCGTTGCTGAACTCGGCCTTGGCGCGAATGGTGCCGGTGGTGCCGCTGATCTGGTTGTCGATCAGGCTCAGGCGGCCCTCCCCCAGCAGGTCGCCGGTCTGGCCGTCGGTGTCGGCGCCCATGTAGGCGTTGACGTCGGCGGGCAGTTGCGCGGCGATCAGGCCTTGCAGGGTCGGCAGCATCTGTTGCGGCAGGGAGAACTCGACGGCAATCGGGTCGATCTGGGTCACGGAGAACAGGCCCTGGGTGTCGCTCATGCGCAGGAAGTTGCCTTCATCCACTGTGCGAATCCCGACGCGACCGGTAACCGGCGAGCGAATCTGGGTGTACGAAAGCTGCACCTGGGCCGAATCAATCGCGGCCTGGTTGCCTTGGGCCGTGGCCTTGAGCTGGTTGACCAGGGCTTGTTGCTGGTCATAGGTCTGCTTGGACACGCCGTCGTCGATGCTCAGTTCCTTGTAGCGCTTGAGGTTGACCAGCGCGACTTGCAGTTGCGCCTGGCTTTCCCCGAGCTGCGCCTTGGCCTGGTCCAGGCTGGCGCGGATCGAGCGGTCATCAATGGTCGCCAGCAGGTCGCCGGCCTTCACCAGTTGACCTTCCTTGACCAGCAATTTGGTGAGGATGCCGTCGATCTGCGGGCGAATCACCACACTGTGCAACGACAGCACCGAGCCGATGCCGCTGACAAACCGCGGGATGTCCTGCTGTTTGACGCTGATCACCCGCACCGGGATCGCCGACGATGCGGTCAGTTTGGTCTTGGCCGGGCGGGTCACCACCCAGGCAACCACGGCCAGTACCACAAGGACGCCCACGATCAAGGCAGGTTTTCGTTGAATGTGCATGGGGTGAGGCGCCAGGGCAAAGGATCGGAAGAATGAAGGCTCTTTATAGCCCGCCAACCGGGTCAGCAAAGTGACTGCTAACTGACAGCGCCGTCAGTAAAGTCCGACCATTCGTACGAGCAGTGGTTAAAGATCCGAGGCGCGCAGGTATACTGCGCGGCGGTGTGGCCTGCAAGTCGGGCCCGCGTCATTTTCAGTACTCCCCGGAGCCACCATGAATTCCCCGACACAACCCGCTGTTGAAGCGGTCGACATCGACCAACAGGCCAACCCTGACAGCGTCGAAGGCGAAACCAAGGCCGAGATCCCGGCGTTCAAGTTTCCGTTCAAGCCGGGCGAACTGGCCGGGGCGAAAAACGCCAGCCAGCCGTGGTACAAAAACGGCGCCAAGAACGGCCACACCAAGAGCCCGGGCATGGCGCCTCCCGGCACCCGTCGCTCGATGGGCAAGCGCTGACCGGTAATAAATCCTCCGCAATGGAGATTTATGCCTACAACAGTTACTGACGTTTCGCCTTGTAGGCCTGCGGCCAATTCTTGAAAGCTTGCATGACACCCGCTTGCCCCGACTCTTTCGCTCGGGGCTGGACGTGGTAAAGCTGGTTTTCTGGAAAAGGACGTCCCCTGTGGTTCTGATACGCACCTGTGTCGTGCTGTTGTTGTCGCTGATGGCCAGCGTTTTCTCCACCACTGCGGCCAGCGGTCAACCACGGCATGAAATTCGTTTCGCCGTTGCTGCGCAATTCCCACCCTTCCAAAGCCGCAATCAACATGGCCAGCTTGCAGGGCTGAACATCGAGCTGGGCAATGCCCTGTGCATACAGCTCAATGTGCGGTGTACCTGGGTCGACCAGGTCCTTGTGGAAAACTTCCCCGCCCTTGAAGCCAGGCAATTCGACGCGATCATGGGCATGGCCCCTACACTGAAACGGCGCCAGCGGGTGAATTTCACCGATAACCTTTATCCGATCACCACGCGCCTGGTGGCCCGCAAGACATCGGGTTTGAAGCCGACCCCACGGTCACTGAAGGGCAAGCGCGTGGGCGTTCTGGTGGGCAGCAACCGCGAAGCCTTCGCCCTGTCGAAGTGGGCGCCCAAGGGGGTCATCGTCAAGGCATTCTGGCGCAATGACGAGTTGATCCGCAGCCTGCTGACAGGCGACATCGATGCAACATTGCAAGGCACCGTGGAAATCCGTGAGGCGCTGCTCGACACCGCTGATGGTCAGGTTTTCGACTTCCTCGGCCCTCCCGTCTCCACCGAACTGCTGGGTAACGGCGTGGCGATCGCACTGCGCAAGCCCGACACCGCTTTGCGCAGCGCCCTCAATCACGCCCTCGAGCAACTGAAGCAGAGCGGCGAATACCAACGCATCATCGAGCCCTACCGCCTGGACGCGCCGCTCTCCAGACCGTAATGGCCAATTAATTGCGCGGAACATGAGCTGGATCAGTATTTGCCCAACCGGTGCGCTTAGAGTCGACGCCCTGCCGACTCCTCCAACAATCACGAGCGCGCTTTTCCATGAAGATCAATCTGCCGGTCACCGGTCGAAATGTGGATTTTGCCCCCGACGCCAATATCCTCTCGACCACCGACCTGACCAGCGCAATTACCTACGCCAACCAGGACTTCATCGATATCAGCGGCTACACCCGCGAGGAACTGCTGGGCACGCCGCACAACCTGCTGCGTCACCCGGACATGCCGGCCGCGGCGTTTGCGCACATGTGGCAGGTATTGAAAAGCGGTCGCTCGTGGATGGGCATGGTGAAAAATCGCTGCAAGAACGGCGATCACTATTGGGTCAGTGCCTATGCCACGCCGGTCACCCGGGACGGCGTGACGGTGGAGTATCAATCGGTGCGCACCAAGCCCGATGCACGGCGGGTGCATCGGGCCGAACGGGCCTATGCCTGCCTGCGTGCCGGCACTCGGCGAGCACGGCCCGTGGTGGGCATGACCTTCAAGCTGTCGGCATGGGTCCTGGGGGCTTGCGCCACAACCTGGGCATTGGGCCTTGGGCTGGCGACTTATTCGCTGACCTGGCAACTGCTGGCGGGAACGGCGGCCTGCGCCGTGGGGGTAGCGGGTGTGCATGGCTTGTTACGGCCCCTGGCACAGTTGAACCAGCGGGCACGGCTGATTGCCGATAACCCGCTGAGCCAGGCGATCTACACCGGGCGCAAGGACGAGTTCGGGCGTATCGAGTTTGCCATGCAGATGCTGGAGGCCCAGGTGGGCGCGGTGGTCGGCCGAATTGGCGATGCATCGCAACGTCTGTCCGGCCATGCCGCGGCGCTGGTGCAACAACTGGACAGCAGCCACACCAGCAGCCTCGGCCAACAGACCCAGACGGATCAGGTCGCCGCCGCGATCAATCAAATGGCCGCCAGCGTGGCGCAAGTCGCCGAGCACGCGCTGCAGGCGTCCAGGGCCGCAGACCAGGCCGGCAGCGAAACCCGCGAGGGCCATCAACGTGTGGATGAAAGCCGCGACGCGGTACTGCGTTTGTCCGAGGAACTGGCGCGGGCCACCGCAGTGATCCATCAACTGGAAAGCCACAGCGGCGATATTTCCGGGGTGCTGGAAGTGATCCGGGCGATTGCCGAACAGACCAACCTGCTGGCGCTGAATGCCGCCATCGAAGCGGCGCGGGCCGGGGAGCAAGGACGCGGGTTTGCCGTGGTGGCCGATGAGGTACGAGGCCTGGCCCAGCGTACGCAGGATTCGACCAATGAGATCCAGCGCATGATCAGCACCCTGCAAGGCGGCGCCCGGGATGCGGTGCAGGCGATGGCGCAAAGCAGCCAGCATGTGGAGGCCAGCGTCGATCAGGCCCAGCGCGCCGCTGCCGCACTGGATGGGATCAGCCAGCGAGTGACCCGGATTACCGCCATGAGCCAGCAGATCGCGGCGGCGGTGGAAGAACAGAGTGCGGTGAGCGAAGACATCAACCGCAACATCATCGGCATTCGCAATGCCGGGGAAGTGACGGTCAGCGCTGGCCAGCAGAGCCAGCTCAGCTCAGGGGACGTGGCGGGGCTGGCGGATGACTTGCGGCGGTTGGCGGAGGAATTCTGGGGCAAGCGCCGCTAGCGCTTAAGCCGCCCGCAATGAAATGAAGGCATAGTTGGCCGGCACCCCGGTGGCAATCCGGGCGCCGGCATCCAGCAGTTGCTCGGCAATGTCCATCCCGGACACATGAAACACCCACTCATTGGCCTGCACGACTTCTTGCGTCGCCAACTCGATCGCCTGGGCAAACAGGCCCATGTCGGGCAAGTACGCGGTAAACCCATCGCCCTTGAGCGCCGTGGTACGGATGCCCAGCAACCCGCACACGGCTTCCTTGGCCTGGATATCATCGCGGTCAGCCTGGCGTGAGCGGCGGATCAACTCGGCCAGCTCCTTGTCCATCAACTCGCCCCCCACGATCAGCGCCGGCCCCTGCTCCCAGGATTCCGGCGGGCAGTCCTTGGCGCCGGGGTTCAACGGGATGTGCGGGTTGATCTCCATGGGGTAGATGCGGCACACCAACGGCCGCCGCTCGTAAATGCGGCAACGGTCGTCTTCGTCAAGATTCCGGCAGCGCCCGGCGTTATAGGCGGCAAAGGTGATTGCCACATACGCCTCGGTATTGCCGCTGGGCACGATGGCGGAACGGCGTTGTGCGTGGTCACGTTGCAACTCGGGCAGCCCCAGGCCACTGCCCAGGAAACCTTCCACCAGCACGATGACATTACCGCCGTCAGCCGCCCAGCTGCGGGCTTCTTCGAGGGTCAAGGGCACATGGTGGTCGGTGCAGCATTTACCGCAACCGACGCAGGAAAAATGGGTATTCATGGAGGATCTGTCACCAGGCAAGGTCAGAAGGCACTCATGAACGGTGGCGGGTTTTTGCCTCTGTTCACCGTTCTGCCTCTGTGCAAAGCAAGTTATGCGCCAGCGCCGTCATTCCTCGGGGACAAGGTCGCGAAGCACAAACACCATGCCCGCACGTTCATACAGCCGCCGTGCCCGCAAGTTGGACTCCAGCACCTTGAGGTCGACAAACGCTTCGCCGCGTTGCTTGAACACCTGGAAGGTGTGCAGCAATAACGCACGGCCCAACCCCATGCCCTGGGCACAGGGGTGAATGGCCAGGTTCTTGATGTAGGCGCTGGTCCAGCATTGGGACACACCCAGGATGCCGCTGGCGTTACTCGCCACCAGGCACAGTTTTGGGTCGAACTCGGCATCGGTAACGAACTGCTGGCGCCAGTGCTCAAGGGAGCCGACCCGTCCGCCGCCTTGTTCCTGGGCCAGGCTCAATACCGCGTGGATCGCCGGGGCCATGGCTTCGCGGTAATGATCCAGCTGGATATCCGCCGGCCATTGCGGGGCGGGCAGGCTGCCGGTGAGGTCGCGGCGCAGCAGCTGGAAATATTCACCCACCGGTCACAGGCCCTGTTGCGCCACGGTCTGGGCGGCTACCACCAGGCACTTGGTCAGTTCCGGCGAAGAAAACTTGGTGAGTACCGCATTGGCACCGGCCAGGCGGGCTTTTTCGCTGTTCATCGCACTGTCCAGAGAGGTGTGCAGCAGCACGTAGAGGTCCTGGAAGTCCGGGGTTTCCCGCAGGGTACGGGTGAAGGCGTAGCCGTCCATTTCGGACATTTCGATGTCCGAGACCACCACGTTGATTTGCTCGACGGTGCCTTGCAGCTCCAGCAAACGGTCAATGGCTTCCTTGGCACTGCGGGCGGTGTGGCAGGTGAGGCCGAGGTTGCGCAGGGTGTGCACCGACTGCTGCAGGGCCACCTGGCTGTCGTCCACCACCAGGATTCGGGCGTTGCCCAGCACTTCGGCTTCTTCCATGGTGAGGTCGGTGGGCGCCGCTTCGATCTGTGCCGGGGCGATGCCGTGGATGACTTTCTCGATGTCCAGCACTTGCACCAGGGCGCCTTCGACCTGGGTCACCCCGGTGATAAACGAACGCGTACCGCCGGAACCAAACGGCGGCGGGCGAATGTCGGTGGTCAGGCAGTGCACGATCTTGCTCACCGCCTGCACATGCAGGCCCTGCTTGGAACGGCTCACGTCGGTGACGATCAGGCAGCCGCCGTCCGGGTCTTGCAGGGGCATCTCCCCCAGGGCGCGGCTCAGGTCGATCACCGACAACGCTGTGCCGCGCAAGGTGGCGATGCCTTTGACGTGGGGGTGCGACTCCGGCAGCTTGGTCAGCGGCGGGCAGGGAATGATTTCACTGACTTTCAGCAGGTTGATCGCCATCAGCTTGCCGCTGCGCAAGGTAAAGAGCAGAAGCGAGAGTGAATCTGCGCGGGCTTTGGTGGTGGACATAAAAACCTTCTGTGGATCAGGGATGACGATCTATAGACCGTTATCGACTTGCACGCGAAAAACTGTAGGAGCGAGCTTGCTCGCGAAAAACCTGAGGGCGCTGTGTTTATCCAGGCTGCCCGCGTAATCGTTGACGCGTTTCGCGAGCAAACTCGCTCCTACCTACAACAAGCAGTCGTCAGCCCTTCCACACCTGCGGGTTTACCAGATCCTGCGGACGCTCGCCCAGCAAGGCGCTGCGCAGGTTTTCCAGGGCGCGGTTGGCCATGGCTTCGCGGGTCTCGTTGGTGGCCGAGCCGATGTGCGGCAGGGTCACCGCATTGCTCAGCTGGAACAGCGGCGACTCGGACAGCGGCTCCTGCTCGTACACATCCAGGCCGGCACCACGGATGGTCTGGTTTTGCAGGGCCTGGATCAGCGCCGGCTCATCCACCACCGGGCCACGGGAGATGTTCACCAGGATCGCACTGGATTTCATCAGCCCCAGCTCGCGATGGCTGATCAGGTGGCGGGTTTTCTCGCTCAGTGGCACCACCAGGCAGACGAAATCGGCTTCGGCCAGCAACTGGTCGAGGCTGCGAAACTGCGCGCCGAGTTCCTGTTCCAGTTCGGTCTTGCGGCTGTTGCCGCTGTACAGAATCGGCATATTGAAACCCAGGCGACCCCGACGGGCGACGGCCGCGCCGATGTTGCCCATGCCGACGATACCCAGGGTCTTGCCGTGTACATCACAGCCAAACAACGGCGCGCCGACGCTGGCTTTCCACTGGCCGGCCTTGGTCCAGGCGTCCAGCTCGGCGACGCGGCGGGCGCTGCTCATCAGCAGGGCGAAGGCCAGGTCGGCGGTGCTTTCGGTGAGCACATCCGGGGTGTTGGTGAGCATGATCCCGCGCTCATTGAAGTACGCCAGGTCGTAGTTGTCGTAGCCCACCGACACGCTGGAAACCACTTCCAGTTTGCTCGCACCTTCCAGTTGCGCGCGGCCCAGTTTGCGGCCTACGCCGATCAGGCCGTGGGCATGGGGCAAGGCTTCGTTGAACTGGGCGTTGATGTCGCCCTGCTTGGGGTTGGGGGCGATGACATCGAAATCCTGTTGCAGGCGTTCGATCATTTCCGGGGTGACGCGGCTGAAGGCGAGGACGGTCTTTTTCATGGAAGGCGGGCTCATCGACTACGTGGGAATGGCAAGCACGCTAACATTCTTGGGTAGGGCTTGTCAGGCCGCCCCTCACACCCCACTGCCAGACTGTTGCGATTTGGGCAACAGTCATTATCTTGTTACACTCTGTATCGCACCGCTCACCTGCGCTAATTTGTCGCATCGATGAGCGCAGCGGTTAAGACCGACCCGCTCTCCCCCGATTTCCCTCGACTTATTTCCAGGGCTCTACACTGGGAATCTGTCTTAAAGCCGCTGAGTTCAGCGGCTTTTTTTTGCGCTGAAAAAAGGCCAGGAACCCCAACAACACTGGCCGGTTTCGATTGACCCAAAGGAGCTCCACCGGTGAAAACCTCGCTGACGTTCACCCCGTTATTCCTCGCGATTGCTGCAACGATCGTTCCCCTTGCCCACGCGGCAGACACCCCGGCCACCGACGGCTTCGTCGAAGGTTCCAGCTTCAAGATCAGCACCCGCAACTACTACATGAACCGCGACCGTCGCGACATTCACACCGATGACAGCAAGGAATGGGGCCAGGGCTTCATCGGCATCTTCGAATCCGGCTACACCCCCGGCATCGTCGGCTTCGGCCTGGACGCCAACGCCATGCTCGGCCTCAAGCTCGACGGCGGTGGCGGCACCGACGGCTCGAGCATCCTGCCGGTAAGCTCCGGCAACGGCAAAGCGCCCGGCTCGTTCTCCACCGCCGGCGCCACCCTGAAAATGCGCGCCTTCGACACCGAACTGAAAGCCGGCGACCTGTTCCTCAACAACCCGGTAATTGCCGGCGGCATGACCCGCATGCTGCCGCAGACCTTCCGCGGCGTGAGCCTGACTAACCACAGCCTGGACGGCTGGATGTTCGAGGGCGGCCAGGCCAGCTTCACCAAGCTCTACAACCAGAGCGGCCGTCGCCGCATCGGCACCAGCTACGGCGCATTGCCCAATAGCGAAGACAGCCGCCACCTGGACTGGGCCGGCGTGTCCTTCAGCGGCGTGCCGGGGCTGACCAGCAACCTGTACGCGTCCGAACTCAAGGACATCTGGAACCAGTACTACTACGACCTGGACTACACCTGGCAGTTGAACGAACTGGTCAGCCTCAACCCGGGCCTGCACTACTACCACACCCAGGAGACCGGCAAAGCCTTGCTGGGCAACATCGACAACAACACCTACAGCCTGCATTTCACCGTGGGCGTGGGCAATCACAGCGTTACCGCCGCCTACCAGCGGGTCAACGGCAACACGCCGTTCGACTACATCAGCCAGGGCGACAGCATCTACCTGGACAACTCCCAGCAATACTCCGACTTCAACGGCCCCAACGAGCGCTCGTGGAAGCTCAAGTACGCCTATGACTTCGTCGGGCTGGGCCTGCCGGGCCTGACCTCGGCAGTGTCTTACATCAGCGGCAAGACCGACCTGACCACGGTCGATCCGGACAGCCGTGGTTACTCATCCTGGTACAGTGCCGACGGCAAGAACGCCAAGCACTGGGAACGGGACATCGACCTCAAGTACGTGGTGCAAGGCGGCAAGGCCAAGGACCTGGCCGTGCGCCTGCAATGGGCGACCAATCGCGGCGGCAATGGCTACGCGGCAGTGGACCGGGACGTGGATGAGTACCGCGTAATCGTCGACTATCCGATTGACGTTTTTTAACCTTCAGGCTTTCTTTTAGCGGCGACGACTTATTTTTCACAGCATGGAACTAAACTGCCAGCATCTTGAGTGCCGAAGCCAGTCCCATGAGTCAACGCCGCGCCTTCACCCTGCCTGCACGCCCGGAGCTTTTGCTGATTCTGGGCAGTGGCCTTACTGTCGTGCTGATTGTGGTCATCGTTGCCGTATTGCTGATCCGCGAACACGCCAGCGCCTTGCAGGCAGCCAAGCGCTCCACCAGCAATATCACCCAACTGATCAATGCCGATGTGCTGCGCAACGTCGAGCTCTACGACCTGGCGCTGAACGGCCTGATCACCGCAACCACTCGCGATGACCTGCCCCAGGTTTCCGCCGAAGTCCTGCATATGGTGCAGTTCGACCAGTCCACGGCCGCCCCTTTCAAAGGCGAAGTCCTGCTGCTGGACAAAACCGGCGCGGTCACCGCCGACTCTTCCACGCTGGCGCCCACGCCCCGCAACTTCGCCAATCGCGACTATTTCCAGATCCACCAGCAGAACCCCGATGCCGGGCTGTTCATCAGTCGGCCCTTCAGGATTCGTTGCGACTGCGATCAAGTCTGGCGCATCGCCTTCAGCCGCCGGGTGCCCGGACCCAATGGCGAGTTTGCCGGTGTGGCGGTGGCAACCATGCGCCTGGCGTATTTCGACCAGCTGTTCAATAGCCTGACCATCGGCAGCGGCAGCAGCATCAACCTGCTGAACAACGACGGCATCCTGCTGGCCCAGCAGCCGCTGCTCGAAAGAGACATGATCAACAAGGACCTGAGCGCGCGGCCCAACTTCAAGCGAATGCTGCGCGAAGGCAGCGGCAGTTTCAGCGCCATCTCCGCCATCAGTGGCGCGCAACGGCTGTACACCTTCACCAGCGTCGGCGCGCTGCCGCTGATTGTGGTGGTAGCGTTGTCGAGCGATGACGTGTTTGCCGCCTGGAAGCGCGCCGCCCTGCTGATCAGTGGCGCCACCGGCGTGCTGTGTGTGGGGCTGTTGTGGCTGACCTGGATGCTGCGCCTGGA
The DNA here is from genome assembly GCF_013386485.1 of Pseudomonas sp. P7758. Taxonomy (NCBI): domain Bacteria; kingdom Pseudomonadati; phylum Pseudomonadota; class Gammaproteobacteria; order Pseudomonadales; family Pseudomonadaceae; genus Pseudomonas; species Pseudomonas sp. P7758. The sequence continues at coordinate 17,524 of NZ_JACARS010000017.1, forward strand.
ACTGCGCCGCCGCTATCGCGCCGAGAAGGTGTTGTCGGAACTGGCGGCCACCGACGGCCTCACCGGCCTGGCCAACCGCCGCACCCTGGACCAGCGCCTGCGCCTGGAATGGGACCGCGCCCAGCGTTCGGCCGAGCCGTTGACGGTGCTGATGATTGACGTGGACCACTTCAAGGCGTTCAACGACCGACATGGCCATCAAGGTGGCGACGAGGCACTGCGCACGGTGGCGCAGGTGATCGAGGGCAATATCCGCCGCCCGGCCGACCTCGCGGCTCGCTATGGTGGGGAAGAATTTGCAGTGGTGCTGCCGCATACCGACAGCCAGGGTGCGCGCGTGATTGCTGAACATATCCGCAGCAGTGTCGAACACCTGCCGCGAGTGGGCGGGGATACGGTGCCGATTACCGTCAGCATCGGCCTCAGTACCTGGACCAAAAACAGCCGCACCACGCTGGAGGAATTACTGCTCAACGCCGACCAGGCGCTGTATGAGGCCAAGCATACCGGGCGTAATCGCGTTGTTGATGCCGGCGCTTTAAAGCCGTGACGCGAAGCGTCACAGGAGGCGTTACCACGCAGAGCGTGGGAACGATCAAAAAAAAGGCCACCCGAAGGCAGCCTTTAAAAACAAAAGGAAAGAGAGTTGTTACTTACACCGCCGCGACGGGACGCATGTAAGAGATCGGTGCGGTGCTGGCATCTTCGAAGGTCACGACTTCCCAGGCATCTGTCTGTGCAATCAGCTTGCGCAGCAGTTGGTTGTTCAGGGCGTGGCCAGACTTGAAGCCTTTGAACTCGCCTATCAGGCTATTGCCCAGCAGGTAGAGGTCACCGATTGCATCGAGGATCTTGTGCTTCACGAATTCGTCTTCATAGCGAAGGCCGTCTTCGTTCAGTACACCATCCGCGTCGACCACAATGGCGTTTTCAACGCTGCCGCCGAGTGCGAGGTTGTGCTTGCGCAGGTACTCGATGTCACTCATGAAACCAAAGGTACGGGCGCGGCTGACTTCTTTTACGAACGAAGTGCTGGAAAAATCCACGCTTGCACTTTGGGTGCGGTCACGGAATACCGGGTGATCGAAATCGATCTCAAAGCTCACTTTAAAGCCTTCGAACGGGACGAAGGTGGCGCGCTTGTCGCCGTCTTCTACTGTCACTTCCCGCAGAATGCGAATGAACTTCTTGGCTGCGTCCTGTTCTTCCAGGCCGGCAGATTGAATCAAGAATACGAAGGGTCCGGCGCTGCCATCCATGATCGGGACTTCGGACGCGGAGAGCTCGACGTAGGCGTTATCGATGCCCAGACCGGCCATGGCCGAGAGCAAGTGCTCCACCGTGTCCACTTTGACGTCACCGTTGACCAACGTGGTCGACATCGTGGTTTCGCCAACATTTTCCGCGCGAGCAGGTATCTGCACCACAGGGTCCAGGTCGGCACGAACAAACACGATGCCGGTGTCGACAGGTGCGGGCTTGAGGGTCAGGTATACCTTCTCCCCGGAGTGCAGACCTACACCTGTGGCACGGATAATATTCTTCAGGGTGCGTTGTTTAATCATGGCTTGGACCGCTTCAGCGCAAATTGCGAACTGGTATCAACAAAGGCTGGCGATAATAGCAGACCAGACCTTTGCTGAACACCAATCACCTTCATAGCCCTGATACATTCCATTAATCGGCCTGACGACGCAGGAAAGCCGGGATGTCCAGGTAGTCCAGGTCATCTTGCGGATTCGGGCTGCGGGATGCAGCAGCACCGGCCTGAGCCTGGTTGCGCATCACGGTCGGACGATCCAGGTCACGATAGTTCACAGACGGCAGTTCCTGGCGCGAAGGCGCTGGAGCGGCAGCTTGCTGGCTGGCGTGGCTGGTATGGACGGTGTTGTCGATGACCTTTACAGGCTTCTCGATTTTCGCACCCAGGCCGGTCGCAACAACGGTCACGTGCAGTTCGTCGCGCATGTCCGGATCGATAACGGTACCGACCTTGACCATGGCGTGCTCGGAAGCGAAGGCTTCGATGATGCTACCCACGTCGGAGTACTCACCCAGGGACAGGTCAGGACCGGCGGTGATGTTCACCAGGATGCCGCGTGCGCCTTGCAGGTTCACGTCTTCCAGCAACGGGTTGCGGATGGCCGCTTCGGTAGCTTCACGTGCACGGTTCGGACCGCTGGCGCAGCCAGTGCCCATCATCGCCATGCCCATTTCGCTCATCACGGTACGTACGTCGGCAAAGTCGACGTTGATCATGCCCGGACGCTTGATGATGTCGGAGATACCGCGAACGGCACCGGCCAGTACATCGTCAGCCTTGGCAAACGCGGACAGCAGGCTTGCGTCCTTGCCGAGGATGGTCAGCAGCTTCTCGTTGGGAATGGTGATCAACGAGTCGACGCTTTCGGACAGCAGACGGATGCCTTCATCGGCGATCTGCATGCGCTTGCGACCTTCGAACGGGAATGGACGGGTCACGACGGCAACCGTCAGGATCCCCATTTCCTTGGCCACTTCGGCAATGATCGGCGCAGCACCGGTACCGGTACCACCGCCCATGCCCGTGGTGATGAACACCATGTTGGTGCCTTGCAGCACTTCAGCGATGCGCTCGCGGTCTTCCAGGGCGGCTTGACGGCCGACTTCCGGATTCGCGCCGGCACCCAGGCCCTTGGTCACGGCTGTGCCCAATTGCAGGATGGTGCGTGCACCGATGCTTTTGAGGGCCTGGGCGTCAGTGTTGGCGCAGATGAATTCAACGCCTTCAATGTTGCTCTTGACCATGTGGTTGACAGCGTTGCCGCCGCCACCGCCGACGCCGATCACTTTGATGACCGGGCTTGCGGGGATGTTGTCTACGAGTTCGAACATTTTCCCTCTCCTTTCATTTCTCTAGTTTTTTCGCCTACTACTTGAAACGGTGTTGCGGTAAATCTTTAGAAATTGCCTTTCACCCAAGCCTGCAACCGCTCGAACAACGGCGCTTTCGCTTCGTCGTCGCTTCTGTAGCTGTCGCGGTTGCTCGGGCCCGACAGGGAAATGCCGTCGGTCTGCTTTTGCAGCCCGTACAACAGCAAGCCCACACCGGTGGAATAAATCGGGTTGCGCACTACGTCGCCCAGGCCTTTCACGCCATGGGGCACGCCCAGGCGGACCGGCATGTGGAAGATTTCCTCGGCCAGTTCGACCGCGCCTTCCATCTTCGAGGTGCCACCGGTCAGCACGATGCCGGCCGGAATCAAATCTTCGTAGCCGCTGCGACGCAGTTCAGCCTGGATCAGGGTGAACAGTTCGTCGTAGCGCGGCTCGACCACTTCGGCCAATGCCTGGCGCGACAGTTCGCGCGGTGGACGGTCGCCCACGCTTGGCACCTTGATGGTTTCACCAGCACCGGCCAGCTTGGCCAGGGCGCAGGCGTAACGGATCTTGATTTCTTCGGCGTACTGGGTCGGTGTGCGCAACGCCATGGCGATGTCGTTGGTCACCTGGTCACCGGCAATCGGGATCACCGCGGTGTGACGAATCGCACCCTCGGTGAAGATCGCGATGTCCGTGGTGCCGCCGCCGATGTCCACCAGGCACACGCCCAGTTCTTTTTCGTCGTCGGTCAGTACCGAGTAAGCCGAAGCCAACTGCTCGAGAATGATGTCGTCGATTTCCAGGCCGCAGCGGCGCACGCATTTTTCAATGTTCTGTGCAGCGTTGACGGCGCAGGTCACTACGTGAACCTTGGCTTCCAGACGTACGCCCGACATGCCCAGGGGCTCGCGAACGCCTTCCTGGTTATCGATCACGTAGTCCTGCGGCAGGGTGTGCAGCACGCGCTGGTCAGCCGGGATCGCCACGGCTTGCGCTGCGTCGAGTACCCGCTCCAGGTCGGCCGAGCTGACTTCGCGGTCGCGAATCGCGACGATGCCGTGGGAATTCAGGCTGCGGATGTGGTTGCCGGCAACGCCGACAAATGCCGAGTGAATCCGGCAACCGGCCATCAGCTGCGCTTCTTCGATGGCGCGCTGGATCGATTGCACGGTGGATTCAATATTCACCACCACGCCCTTCTTCAGGCCCCGGGACGGATGCGTGCCGATTCCGACGATTTCCAGCGTGCCGTCGTCCGCGACCTCGCCTACCAGCGCCACCACCTTGGAGGTGCCGATATCCAGACCGACGATCATTTTGCCGCTTTGCACGTTTGCCATGGGTCCTGCCTCTTCTTAATTCTTCGCGACAGCAGGTTGCGCTGCCGTGGGCGCCGCAGGGGCCCGCCAGCCGACGGCGAGGCCGTTGGCGTAACGCAGGTCGATGCTCGCAATGTTCGTAATCTGTTCTTTCAAGGTCTTTTCATAGATGGCAATAAAACGGCGCATCTTTTCCACCAGGTTGCCGCGTCCCAGCAACAACTCGATGCCCGGGCCGGAACTGCCTGCACCCGTGGTCAAAAACCAGCTGCCCCGCTCGCGCAATTCCAGTCGCGCAATCGAGAAGCCCAACGGCCGCAGCATCTGGCTCAACGCCTGGTACTGCTGCATCACTTGCTGCTGCGCCCGCTGCGGCCCGAACAACTGCGGCAGGTGCTCGTAATTCGCCACTTCGCGAGGTGCAAACGCCTGGCCCTGGTTGTTCAACAGCGCACCATCACCCCAACGGGCCACGGGCAGTTGTTCTTCCAGGCGGATCGTCACTTGATCCGGCCACACGCGACGTACTTCGGCGTGGGCAATCCATGGCATCTGTTCCAGCTCGGAGCGCATGCCTGCCAGGTCGATGGTGAAGAAGCTCGACGCCACAAACGGGGCGATTCGCTGCTGCACGGCTTGCTGGCTGATGTAGCTCAAGTCACCCTGCACGCTGATCTTGGTGATCGGCCGGTCGGCATACGGCAGCAGGCGCTGGGCGCCTTCATACGTACCGAACCCCAGGGCCACCAGGATCACCGGCCAGAACAGCGCCTTGAGAAAACCAAAGTTGGCTTTCGGCATGCGCGCCGACATCGGCTCTTTAGCCACCATTCGGCTGGCACCACGCGGCACCGGCTTGCGGCCGGGAGCGGGTTGCTGATGACGAAGCGATGCGCCGTTCATGGTCTTAGCCTCGTGGCTCTATGCTTGCTGCCAGGATCGCCAGCACCAACTGCTGGAAATCCAGGCCGGCGGCACGAGCGGCCATGGGTACCAGGCTGTGGTCGGTCATCCCGGGTGCAGTGTTGACTTCCAGGAACCAGAAGTTCCCCTGGTCATCCTGCATCACGTCTGCCCGCGCCCAACCGGCGATACCCAGCGCCTCACAGGCTTTCGCCGTGAGGTCCATCAATTCCTGTTCCTTGGCTGCGTCGAGGCCGCACGGGATCCGGTACTGGGTATCGGAGGCCACATACTTGGCGTCGTAGTCGTAAAAGGTGTGGGGCGTGCCCAATGCGATGGGCGGCAATACCTGGCCACGCAGAGTAGCGATGGTGAACTCGGGACCTTGAATCCACTGTTCCACCAACACTTGCGAATCGTAGGTACTGGCCGCTTTCCATGCGTCAATCAATTCGGCGGCTGAGTTCACTTTAGCCATGCCGATACTGGAGCCTTCATGGGCTGGTTTGACGATCAAAGGCAGGCCCAGTTCCTTGGCTGCAGAAATACAATCGTCTTCGCTGCACAGCACGCTGTGACGCGGGGTCGGAATACCCAGGCTGTGCCACACCTGCTTGGTCCGCAACTTGTCCATGGCCAGGGCCGAAGCGAGGATGCCGCTGCCGGTATACGGAATGCCCAGGCACTCCAGCAGGCCCTGCATGCTGCCGTCTTCACCGCCACGGCCGTGAAGAATGATGAAGGCGCGGTCGATCTTCTCGGCCTGCAGGCGCGACAGGAAGTCATCACCCACGTCGATGCCGAACGCATTCACACCGGCACTTTGCAGCGCTTCCAGCACGGCATTGCCGGACTTCAGCGACACTTCACGCTCAGCGCTCTTGCCACCGAACAGCACCGCAACCCGGCCGAAGTCGGCAGGTTGAATGGTCGAGAACAGGGAGCCGTAGTCAGTGGTCATTTCGACTTCCCCTGTGCGGCGGCAAACAGCGGGCTTGCCAGCAATTTAGGGGCGAGGCCACCGATGTCACCGGCACCCTGGCACAGCAGGATGTCGCCGGCACGCAGCAGCGGCTTGACGATCGGCGCCAGGTCCACACCACGCTCGATGTAGATCGGGTCCAACTGGCCGCGTTGACGGATGCTGTTGCACAGCTTGCGGCTGTCGGCACCCGGGATCGGTTCTTCACCGGCCGGGTAGACTTCCATCAGCAGCAACACGTTGGCATCCGCCAGCACATTGACGAAATCGTCGTACAGGTCGCGGGTACGGCTGTAGCGGTGCGGCTGGTACACCATCACCAGGCGGCGTTCCGGCCAACCACCGCGTACGGCCTTGATCACCGCTGCCACTTCGGTCGGGTGGTGACCGTAGTCGTCCACCAGCATCACGTTGCCGCCGTCCACCGGCAGTTCGCCGTAGACCTGGAAGCGACGACCCACACCGGCAAAACCCGACAGGCCTTCGACAATGGCTTCATCGCTGACCCCTTCGTCGGAGGCGATGCAGATGGTCGCCAGGGAGTTGAGTACGTTGTGGTTGCCCGGCATGTTTACCGAGACATCCAGCGGCTCGCGGTCAGGACGCAGCACGGTGAAGAAAGTCTGCATGCCTTGCTGGCGCACATTGATCGCGCGCACGTCACAGTCTTCGCTGAAGCCGTAGGTCACGGTCGGACGCTTCACCAGCGGCAGGATTTCGCGCACCACCGGATCGTCCAGGCACACCACGGCCAGACCGTAGAACGGCAGGTTGTGCAGGAACTCGACGAAGGTTTTCTTCAGTTTGTTGAAGTCACCGTCGTAGGTCGCCATGTGGTCGGCGTCGATGTTGGTCACCACGGCCACCAGCGGTTGCAGGTGCAGGAAGCTGGCGTCGCTTTCATCGGCTTCGGCGATCAGGTAACGGCTGGTCCCCAGTTGTGCATTGGTGCCGGCTGCATTCAGGCGGCCACCGATGACGAAAGTCGGGTCCAGGCCACCGGCGGCGAACACCGAGGCGATCAGGCTGGTGGTGGTGGTCTTGCCGTGGGTACCGGCGACGGCGATGCCGTGGCGGTAGCGCATCAGCTCAGCCAGCATTTCGGCACGCGGCACTACGGGAATGCGGCGTTCAAGGGCGGTGGCCACTTCCGGGTTGGAGGTGTTCACAGCGCTGGAGACCACCAGCACGTCGGCTTCGGCAGCGTTCTCGGCGCGGTGGCCGATAAAGATTTTTGCGCCAAACGATTCCAGGCGCTCGGTGACCGGCGACATTTTCAGGTCGGACCCGGAAACCTGGTAACCCAGGTTCAGCAACACTTCGGCGATCCCGCACATGCCCACGCCGCCGATACCGACGAAGTGGATGCGACGGATGCGGCGCATTTCCGGTTGCGGCATGGCTTTCTGATTCTCAACCATGGGCCACCTCCAGGCAGATATCGACCACGGTGCGGGTTGCGTCAGGTTTGGCCAGGCGGCTTGCGGTGCTCGCCATGCTGTTCAGTCGTTCCGGTTGCATCAAAACCTCGGTCAGGCGTGCGGCCAAATCGGCGGCGCCAGTCGTTCTTTGCGGCAGCAGGAAGGCAGCGCCCTCCCCGGCCAAATATTCGGCGTTGCGGGTCTGGTGATCGTCGATCGCGTGGGGCAAAGGCACCAGCAAGGACGGCAGACCGGCGGCAGCCAGTTCACTGACGGTCAACGCACCTGCGCGACAGACCACCAGGTCGGCCCAGCCATAGGCTTGGGCCATGTCTTTGATGAAGGGCTGCACATTCGCCTCCACACCCGCTTCGCGGTAGCGCGTGGCGGTCACTTCATCGTGGTTCTTGCCGGCCTGATGGAAGATCTCGGGGCGCAGCTCCACGGGGAGTTGCGACACCGCTTCAGGCAGCAATTTGTTCAACGGTTCGGCGCCCAGGCTTCCGCCCAGGATCAACAGGTGCGCCTTGCGACCGGCCAATGGCTGGCGGGCGATGTCCATGAACAGTTCGGTACGCACCGGGTTGCCGGTGGTACGCAGCTTGTCCGCGGCACCAAAGGTCTTCGGAAACGCCTCGCATACCCGTGCAGCCAAGGGCACCAGCAGGCGGTTGGCAGTGCCGGCCACGGCATTCTGCTCGTGGACGATCACTGGCACGCCGGCGAGTCTTGCCGCAACACCGCCCGGGCCGGTCACGTAGCCACCAAAGCCCAGCACGCATACCGGCTTCACTTCGCGGATCACCTTGCGCGCTTGCCACACGGCCTTGAGCAACACGAACGGCGCCTTCAGCAGGGACAATTTGCCCTTGCCACGCAAGCCGGTGACGTTGATCAAATGCAGCGGCAAGCCGGCATTCGGTACCAGATCATTTTCGATGCCCCGCGGCGTACCGAGCCAATGCACGGTGTAGCCGCGGTTCTGGAATTCGCGGGCACAGGCCAGCGCCGGGAACACGTGGCCACCGGTGCCGCCTGCCATGATCAGCACGTTAGCGCCCATGGTTCGGCTCCTCGGCGAAGTCGCTTTCGCTGAACTCCATCTCTTCGCTGCCCAGGTGGGTCCGACTCTCCCACTCGATACGCAGCAACAACCCGAGACAGGCGCAGCAAATCACCAACGAGCTGCCGCCGTAACTGAGGAACGGCAAGGTCAGGCCCTTGGTCGGCAGCAGGCCGACGTTCACCCCGATGTTGATCAGGAACTGGCCGATCCACAGGAACGACAAGCCGTACGCCACGTAGGCGGCGAAATATTGCTTGGCCTTTTCGGCCCACAAGCCGATGTACATGCCGCGAACACACACGAACACGAACAGCGCGACGGTGCACAGCGAACCGACCACACCCAGCTCTTCGGCGAGTACCGAGAACACGAAGTCGGTGTGGGCTTCCGGCAGGTAGAACTGCTTCTGCACGCTGTTGCCCAGGCCCACGCCCAGCCACTCGCCGCGACCGAAGGCGATCAACGCCTGGGTCAACTGGTAGCCGGAACCGAACTGATCGGACCACGGGTCGGTAAAGGTAATCAGACGGGCCATCCGGTAGGGTTGCGCCTGCACCAGAATGGTCACGGCGGCCACCGCCAGCACCACCATCAAGGTGAAGCGGAACAGGCCGACGCCGCCGAGGAACAGCATCGCCGCCGCCGCGCCCATCATTACAACGGTGGCACCGAAGTCCGGCTCCATCAGCAACAGGCCGGCCATGGGCAGCAGCACGATGAACGGCTTGAAGAAGCCCATCCAGCTTTCGCGTACTTCTTTCTGGCGCCGCACCAGGTAGCCGGCGAGGTAGATCACCACGAACACCTTGGCGATTTCCGAGGGCTGCACGTTGAACGCACCGAAGCCGATCCAGCGCATCGAGCCGTTCACCTCACGCCCGATGCCGGGCAGGATCACCATCACCAACAGGCCGAAGGCGCCCACCAGCATCAGCCAACCCAGGCGCTGCCAGGTGGCGATCGGGATCATCATGGTGACGATGCATGCGCCAAGGCCAATCACCAGGTACACCAGGTGACGGATCATCATGTACAGGGTGTTGCCCGATTGCACCGCAGCCACTTCCGAGGAGGCCGAGGTGATCATCACCAGGCCCAGGCCCAGCAGCGCGAGGCAACCGGCGAGCATCGGGAAGTCCAGGTCGATACCGCGCCCGGTAATGATCGGCGACGGGTACGGCTTGATGATGTTACGGAAATTGATACTCATGCCAAGGCCTCCACGGCGCGGGCGAACAGCTGGCCGCGCTCTTCGTAGTTCTTGAACATGTCGAAACTGGCGCAGGCAGGCGACAGCAGCACCACGTCGCCCGGCTGAGCCAAGGCTTTGGATTGGGCGATGGCATCGTCCAGGGACTGCGCGCGCACCTGCGGTACGGCGTCGCCCAGGGCATCGGCGATCAGGCCGGAATCACGGCCCATCAACACCACGGCGCGGCAGTTGGCGGCGACCGGGCCTTTAAGGTCCTTGAAGTCGGCACCCTTGCCGTCGCCACCGGCGATCAGCACGACCTTGCCCTGAATGTCGGCACCCAAGCCTTCGATGGCAGCGAGTGCCGCACCGACGTTGGTGGCCTTGGAATCGTTGTAATAGCCAACACCAGCCAGCTCGCGAACCCACTGGCAGCGATGCTCAAGGCCGGCAAAGCTGCGCAGGGCCGAGAGCATGGCGTCGAACGGCAAGCCAACTGCGTGACCGAGCGCCAGCGCCGCCAGGGCGTTGGCCTGGTTGTGGGCACCACGGATTTTCAGTTCGCGCACCGGCATCAGGTTCTGGAATTCGAAGGCCAGGTATTTCTCGCCGTTCTCTTCCCGAAGGCCGAAGGCCTTGAAGTCAGGCTTGTTCAGGCCGAAGGTCCAGCACGGCAGACCTTCGCCGATCAGCGGACGGCTCAGGGCATCCTGACGGTTCACCACCACTTGCCGCGCGCCACGGAAGATCCGGTGCTTGGCCAGGTGATACGCCGGCAGGCCGCTGTAGCGGTCCATGTGGTCTTCGCTGACGTTGAGCACGGTGGCCACTTCGGCGTTGAGCTGGTCAGTGGTTTCCAGCTGGAAGCTCGACAGCTCCATCACGTACAGCTCGACGTCGTCGTTGAGCAGGTCCAGCGCCGGCGTGCCGAGGTTGCCGCCCACGGCCACGCGCTTGCCGGCCGCAGCCGCCATCTCGCCCACCAGGGTGGTCACGGTGCTTTTGGCATTGGAACCGCTGATGGCCACGATCGGCGCCTTCGCGTTACGCGCGAACAGCTCGATGTCGCCGGACAACTTCACGCCACGGGCCGCCGCCGCTTGCAGGGCCGGGGTCGCCAGGGCCAGGCCGGGGCTCACGTAGAGCTCATCGGCACGGCACAGAAACTCGACATCCAGCTCGCCACAACGCACTTCCACGTGCGGGTAGTCACGGCGCAGCGTGACCAGCTCCGGTGGATTTTCCCGCGTATCGGCCACGGCAAACGACGTGCCCCGGTTCGCCAGGAAGCGAACCAGGGACATGCCGCTCTTGCCGAGGCCGACAACGATGCGGAAGTGGTCTGAAGCGATCAGGGACACTCGTTTCTACCTCAGTTTCAGGGTGGCAAGGCCGAACAGAACCAGAATCACGGTGATAATCCAGAAACGGACAATCACCCGCGGCTCAGGCCAGCCCTTGAGTTCAAAGTGGTGGTGAATCGGCGCCATGCGGAATACGCGGCGCCCGGTCAATTTGAAGGAGGCAACCTGGATCACCACCGACAGGGTTTCCATCACGAACACACCGCCCATGATGAACAGGACGATTTCCTGACGGACGATCACCGCGATGGTGCCCAGGGCCGCGCCCAGCGCCAGTGCGCCGACGTCGCCCATGAAGACTTGTGCGGGGTAGGTGTTGAACCACAGGAAGCCCAGGCCCGCACCGATCAACGCACCGCAGAACACAATCAGTTCGCCCGCGCCCGGTACATAAGGGATCAGCAGGTATTCAGCGAATTTCACGTTACCCGACAGGTAGCAGAAGATGCCGAGGGCACCGCCCACCATCACCGTCGGCATGATCGCCAGGCCGTCGAGGCCGTCCGTCAGGTTGACCGCGTTGCTGGAGCCGACGATCACGAAGTAGGTCAGCACCACGAAGCCGACGCCCAGTGGAATGCTGGCGTCCTTGAGCATCGGGATGATCAGGGTGGTTTCCACCGCGCTTGGCGCAGTCATGAACAGGAAGATCGCCGCGCCGAGGCCGAACACCGACTGCCAGAAATACTTCCAGCGGCTTGGCAGCCCCTTGGAGTTCTTCTCGATCACCTTGCGGTAGTCATCTACCCAACCGATGGCGCCGAACAACAGGGTCACCAGCAGCACGGTCCAGACATAACGGTTATGCAGGTCAGCCCACAGCAGCGTACTGATGCCGATGGACGACAGGATCAACGCGCCACCCATGGTCGGGGTGCCGGATTTGGACAGGTGCGACTGCGGGCCGTCGTTGCGTACCGACTGGCCAATCTGCAGGTTTTGCAGGGTACGGATCATCCATGGCCCGAGGAACAGCGACAACGACAGCGCGGTCAGCACACCCAGGATCCCGCGCAGGGTCAGGTACTGAAAGACCGCGAAGCCTTTGTGGAACTGTTGCAGATACTCAGCCAGCAGCAGCAGCATTAATGTTTCTCCGTACTTGAGCCACACAAGGCCGCGACGACGTTTTCCATCACCGCGCTGCGCGATCCCTTGATCAAAATAGTGGTGTGTTTGTCTTGTTCAGCCGCACTCAGTGCCTGGATCAGTTCGGCCTGGCTGGCGAAATGCCTGGCGCCCGGCCCGAAGGTGTCCACGGCGTGCAGCATGTTCGGGCCAACGGCGTACAGGGCATCGACCTTGCCAGTTGCGTACGCGCCGACTTCACGGTGAGACTGTTCGGCCCACTCGCCCAGCTCGGCGATATCCCCCAGCACCAGCACCTTGCGACCGGCGAAACCGGTCAGCAGGTCGATGGCGGCACAGATCGAGGACTGGTTGGCGTTGTAGGTGTCATCAATCACGCGCATGCCGTTGCTGGCCAGTTGCGCGACGGTGCGCCCCTTGACCGGTTGCACGGCGCCAAGGCCGGTGGCAATGCCAAACAACGACACGCCCAGCACGTGGGCGGCGGCGGCGGCAGCCAGAGCATTGGCGACGTTGTGGTTGCCCAGCAGGTTCAGTTGTACGTGCTCGTCACCTTGCGGGGTATGCAGGGTGAAGGACGGGCAGCCACGGGCGTCGGCCTTGATATTCGAGGCATGGAAATCGGCAGCGGCGTTGTGCACCGCGAAGCTCAACACCTTGCGACCGGCGGCACGTACACGCCAGGTTTCGAAGGCTTTGTCATCGAGGTTCAGCACGGCAGTGCCGGATGCGTCGAGGCCTTCGATGATTTCGCCCTTGGCTTCGACGATCTTTTCAGGGCCGCCAAACTCGCCGACGTGGGCAGTACCGGCGTTGCTGATCACCGCGACATGAGGCTTGGTCATGGCCACGGTGTAGGCGATTTCGCCGATGCGCGAAGCACCCAGCTCGATAACGGCCGCCGTGTGTTCCGGGGCCAGTTCGAGCAGGGTCAGCGGAGCGCCGAAGTCATTGTTCAGGTTGCCACGGGTCGCCAGGACCGGGCCGCGCGTGCGCAGGATGCCGGCCAGCAGTTCCTTGACCGTGGTCTTGCCGCTGGAACCGGTGATCGCCGCAACAGGCTTGGTGAAGGCGGCACGGTTCAGCGCCCCCAGTTGGCCGAGGGCCAGGCGGGTGTCGGCGACCAGCAATTGTGGCAGCGTCGAGTCAGCGACTTCGCGCTGCACCAGAGCGCCGACAGCGCCTTTGGCAGCGACGTCATTCAGGTAGTCATGGCCATCGAAACTCGGGCCGGCCAAGGCGACAAACAGTTGCCCGGGCTTGATCGTCCGGCTGTCGATGCTGACGCCATCAAAGCTGCAATCAGCCGACAGCACACGGGCCGACAAGGCCTGGGTCAGTTCGCTGAATTTAAGCGGCTTAAGCATGAGCCACCTCCCACGCGGTCAGGGCATGATCAGCCTCGACCAGATCGGAGAAGGCGTGGCGTTCGCCGTTGATTTCCTGATAGTCCTCGTGACCTTTACCGGCCAGCACCACCACGTCGTCAGCACTTGCGCCGGCGATCAATTGGGCGATGGCTGCACCGCGACCGGCGACGAACGTCGCCTTGGACGCATCTTTAAAGCCGACACGAATGTCATCGAAAATCTGGCTTGGGTCTTCGCTGCGCGGGTTGTCGTCAGTGACTAGCACACCGTCGGCCAGGCGCTCGACGATTTCCGCCATCAGCGGGCGCTTGCCGCGATCGCGGTCACCGCCACAGCCGAACAGGCACAGCAATTTACCCTTGGCGTGGGGGCGCAGGGCCTGCAGGATTTTTTCCAGGGCGTCCGGCGTGTGGGCGTAATCGACCACCACCAGCGGCTGGGTGCCGCCGCCGAGGCGTTGCATGCGACCGGCCGGGCCTTCCAGCTTCGGCAACACCCGCAGGATTTCGTCGAGGGCGTAATCCAGGCCAAGCAAGGCACCGACGGCGGCCAATACGTTGCTCAGGTTGAAACGCCCGAGCAAGGTGCTGCGCAAATGGTGCTCGCCCTGTGGCGTAACCAGCGTGGCGCGCACGCCTTCGTCATCAAAGGTGGCTTCACGGCAATACAGGTAGGCGCTGGAGTCTTCCAGGCTGTAGCTGATCAGGCGACCGTCGCCTTGGGCGGCGGCCAGTTGGCGACCGAATTCGTCGTCCAGGTTGACCACCCGGCACTTCAGGTCATTCCAGGCAAACAGCCGGGCCTTGGTGGCGGCGTAGGCCTCCATGGTCCCGTGGTAATCCAGGTGATCGCGGGACAGGTTGGTCATCACCGCCACGTCGAACGCCAGGGCAGTCACGCGCCCCTGGTCCAGACCGTGGGACGAGACTTCCATGGCAACCGCCTTGGCACCGGCCTTTTTCAGGTCGGCCAGGGTCGCTTGCACGGCAATCGGGTTAGGCGTGGTGTGCAGCCCGCTTTGCAGCGCTCCGTAGAAACCGGTGCCCAGGGTGCCCACGATGCCGCAATGCTGACCCAGCAGGTCAAGCGCCTGGGCGACCAGTTGGGTCACGCTGGTCTTGCCGTTGGTACCGGTCACGCCCACCAGGTTCAGGGTGCGGCTCGGGTCGCCATAAAAGCGCCCGGCGATGTCCGACAATTGCGCAGCCAGGCCCTTGACCGGAATCAAAGGCACGTCGGTGATCGGCAGCACGGTGGCGCCTTCCACTTCATAGGCTACTGCCGCAGCGCCGCGTTGCAGCGCGTCGGCGATATGGTCACGGCCGTCGAACTTGCCACCCGGCACTGCCAGGAACAGGTCGCCGGCACGCACATTACGGCTGTCCAGGGTCAACTCGCGAATCAGCAGATCGCGGCCGGCGTGGGCAAAAATCTTGTTCAGGCTCAGAGACATCAGCCGCGCCCTCCATTGGCTTTTACAGCAGCGGCCGGCGGGCCGGCGTTCGCTTGTTGGGTAGCCGGCAGGTTGTCCGGCGTGATGTTCATCAGGCGCAACGTCCCGGACATCACCTTGCTGAACACCGGCGCCGATACCAGGCCACCGAAGTAACCGGCTTTGCTCGGCTCATCGATCACCACGACGATGGCGTAGCGCGGATCGCTCATCGGGCCGAAGCCTGCGAACAGCGAGCGGTAGGAGTTTTCGGCGTAGCCCTTGGTACCCACGGCGGTTTTACGCGCGGTACCGGACTTGCCTGCCACGTGATACGCCGGCACCTGGGCACGGAACACGCCACGCGGTGCTTCGATCACTTGTTGCAGCATGCCTTGCATGGTCTTCGCGACGTTTTCCGGGATCACCTGGGTCGCAGGCGGCGCCTCGTCCAGGTGGATCAGGCTCAGCGGCACCATGCGGCCGTTGTTGGCCAGCACCGAGAAGGCGTGGGCCAGCTGGATGGCTGTCACCGACAGGCCATAACCATAGGAAAGCGTGGCGGTTTCGGCCTTTTTCCAGTCACGGTAGTTCGGCAGGTTGCCCACACGTTCGCCCGGGAAGTCCAGGCCGGTGGGTTGCCCCAGGCCGACTTTCTGCGCGAGGTGGTAGATGGCTTCGCCGCCGATATCGAAGGCGACTTTACTCATGCCCACGTTACTGGAGTTGATCAGGATACCTGTCAAATCCAGCACCGGACCTTCGGTGCGCGACACGTCACGAATGGTGTATTTGCCCAGCTGCAATGTGCCCGGGTAAACCTCGACCTTGTCGGCCGGTTTCCAGCGCCCGGTTTCCAGGGCGGCACTCATGGAAATGGCTTTCATGGTCGAACCCGGCTCGAACACGTCGATCATGGCGCGGTTGCGCATCATCGCCGGTTGCAGGTTGCGACGGTTGTTGGGGTTGTAGGTCGGCTGGTTGACCATGGCGAGAATCTCGCCGGTCTTCACGTCCATGATCACCAGGCTGCCGGCTTTCGCACCGTTCTCGATGATCGCGTTACGCAGCTCACGGTTGGCCAGGTATTGCAGGCGCAGGTCAATCGACAACGCCAAGGGCTTACCGGCCTTGGCGTTTTTGGTGACCTGGACATCCTTGATCAGTCTGCCGCGCCGATCCTTGATGACCTGTCGTTTGCCGGGAACCCCGGCCAGCCATTCGTCGTAGGCGAGTTCCACGCCTTCGCGACCGTGATCATCAATGTCGGTGAAACCCACCATATGGGCGGTGGTTTCGCCGGCCGGGTAGAAACGCCGAAATTCCTCGATGCCGTAGACACCGGGGACTTTAAGGTCGAGTACTTGCTGGCCTTGTTCGGGGGTGAGCCCGCGAACCAGGTAGATGAATTCTTTATTGGCCTGGGCTTCGAGGCGTTCGCTCAGGGCTTTCGGGTCCTGGCCCAGGGCGGCAGCCAGTTCCGGCCATTTGTCCTTGGCGGTCTGCATTTCCTTGGCGTTGGCCCACAGGGTGGTCACCGGGGTACTGACGGCCAGGGGCTCGCCGTTACGGTCGGTGATCAGGCCGCGGTGTGCAGGAATCGGGATATGCCGCAGGCTACGGGCATCGCCCTGGCCGATCAGGAAGTCACGGTCCACCACTTGCAGGTCGATAATCCGCCAGGCAATCGCGCCCACCATCAGTGCCAGCAACCCCAGCACTACGCGGAAACGCCACGGGTAGAGTGCGCCCTCGAGTTTCATCATGGCGCCACCATGCGAACTTCTGCAGCGCCCGGGATGTGCATCTTCAGTTGTTCAGTGGCCAGCACTTCGATGCGGCTGTGGGCCGTCCAGGTACTTTGCTCGAGGATCAACCGGCCCCACTCCGCCTGCGCCTTGTCGCGCACGCTCAATTCCCCGTACAGGGTATTGAGTAGTTGGCGGTTGTAGTGGGCGCTGTAGGACACCGCAATCGCGGACACCAGCACGCCAACAAATAGCAGCAACATAAAGAAGCTGCCGCCCGGGAGGGGCTTGGCGAAAAGCTTGCTCACCGCAACTTCTCCGCAACGCGCATGACAGCGCTACGGGCACGTGGGTTGGCCTTGAGTTCGGCTTCGGAAGCGAACTGCGCTTTGCCATGGATTTTGATTTTCGGCACAAAAGCTTCGTAACGCACCGGCAGGTTGCGCGGCAGGTTGTCGGACTCGCCCTTGACCAGGCGACGCATGAACAATTTGACGATGCGGTCTTCCAGGGAGTGGAAGCTGATCACCACCAGGCGACCGCCCACTTCCAGGGCTTCCAGGGCGGCTTCGAGGCCGGCTTCCAGGTCGCCCAATTCGTTGTTGACGTGAATACGCAGGCCCTGAAACGCACGGGTTGCCGGGTTCTTGCCCTTTTCCCATGCAGGGTTGGCGACTTTCAGCACTTCAGCCAGGTCGGCCGTGCGCTCGAACGGCTGGATTTCCCGGCGTTCGACCACGGCACGCGCCATGCGGCCGGCGAAGCGCTCTTCGCCGTATTCCTTGAACACGCGGGTGATTTCTTCGTGGGGAGCGGTAGCGATGAACTGCGCGGCGCTGATGCCACGGCTTGGGTCCATGCGCATGTCCAGCGGGCCGTCGTTCATGAAACTGAAGCCGCGCTCAGGGTCGTCCAGCTGCGGGGAAGACACGCCCAGGTCCAGCAGAACCCCGGCCACCTTGCCCGCCATGCCACGTTCGGCGACTTCTGCACCGAGTTCGGCAAAGCTGCGCTGCACAACGACAAAGCGGCCGTCTTCGGCCGCTAGCGCTTGCCCGGTGGCAATCGCTTGAGGGTCTTTGTCGAACCCGAGGAGCTTACCGTCCGGACCCAACTGGCTGAGGATCAGCCGACTGTGCCCGCCCCTGCCGAAGGTGCCATCCAAATAGCAGCCATCCGCGCGTACGGCGAGAGCCTCAACGGCTTCGTCAAGCAGTACGGTGATGTGGTTAAAGCCGCTATCAATAGTCACAGGATCAAATCACGCAGTTCATCAGGCATGGCGCCCGGTTGTTGAATAGCAGCCAGGTCAGCTGCAGAAACAGCATCCCAGGCATCTTCGTCCCACAATTGGAACTTGTTCAGTTGGCCTACCAGCATCGCGCGCTTGTCCAATTTGGCGTATTCGCGCAGACGCGGTGGAACCAGGAAACGACCACTGCCATCGAGTTCGAGGTCGACGGCATTACCAATCAGCAAGCGTTGCAGGCGGCGGTTCTCTTCACGCAGTGAAGGCAGTGCACGCAACTTGGTTTCAATCAGCTCCCACTCATCGAGCGGGTACACACATAAACAGGGATCAACGGCATCGATGGTGATGATTAATTGCCCGGAACTTCGCGAAATGAGCTCGTCACGATACCGGCTCGGCATGGCGAGACGGCCTTTTGCATCGAGACTGATAGCGTTAGCTCCGCGAAACACAGATGCGTTTCTCCAAATTTTAGCGTTTTACGTTCAAAAAACCCACTTTGTGCCACTTTCCGCCACTTGCGCACACTATAGGAATGCGCCCACCACACCGTCAAGGCGCGGATTCAAGGAAAAGCCTTACAGAACGGAGATTTAGGAAGGTAAAGGGAGGAGAAACGAGAGTTTGACGGCGATTTTGACTCAACAACACCAAATAGCTCAAAGAGCTAAGGCTTAAAGTTAAAGTAATTTATTAAGAGTAAGATTTTTTCGGTATTACGAAGACGCATCTGCTGACGATTCAGCAGGGAGGGATTCTCGCGTTACTACCAGGTTCCTGCCCGAGATTCGGACAGAAGGAAAAAAGGTGGAGAGTCGATCTGTAAGCCGGGTTCTGTCTTGAACAGTCATTCGTCTACGATGGCCATCACTGGACATCTTTAGCAACCTACCCGGTCCCAGCGCGGGCCACGCCTTGGGACCCTATTTGGTCTTGCTCCAAGTGGGGTTTACCTAGCCACGAACTGTTGCCAGTCGTGCGGTGCGCTCTTACCGCACCTTTTCACCCTTACCGGTACCGAAGTACTTAGGCGGTTATTTTCTGTGGCACTTTCCGTAGGCTCACGCCTCCCAGGCATTACCTGGCACTTCGCCCTATGGAGCCCGGACTTTCCTCCCCCCTCTAATTTTCATAGAAGGCAGCGACTGTCCAATCGACTCTCCGCCGCGCAGGTTAACGGCACGGCGGCGTTAGAACAAGTATTAAAAGACACTAATGCCATCATGTTCAGACGGAGTGCAGGTTAGAACCCGGAACTATTCGCCCTTTTGTTTATCCAGCGCCACTTGATACAGGACGTTCTTGCGTACGCCGGTTATTTCCGCGGCCAATGCAGCGGCGCGCTTCAATGGCATCTCCTTGAGCAGCAGGTCAAGAATGCGCATTGCCTCGCTGCCCACGGCATCTTCGCTTTCCGGCGCCGACCAGCCGGCTACCAGCACTACGCACTCGCCGCGCTGCTGATTGCTGTCGCCCTCGACAAATTCGCGCAGTTCCTGCAGCGGCAAGCCCTTGAGGGTTTCGAAGGTCTTGGTGATTTCCCGCGCCAGCAGTGCCAGGCGATCGCCGCCGAACACCAGCTCCATATCCTGCAGGCACTCAAGGATGCGGTGCGGGGCTTCGTAGAAGATCAGCGTGCGTGGCTCTTCCTTTACCAGCTCCAGGCGCGCCCGGCGCCCGACGGCCTTGGCAGGCAGGAAGCCTTCGAAGATAAACCGGTCCGACGGCAAGCCGGCAGCAGACAATGCAGCAATCAGCGCGCACGCTCCCGGAACAGGCACTACATTGATACCAGCCGCCCGCGCCTGGCGAACCAGATGATAGCCAGGGTCGGAAATCAGCGGCGTACCCGCATCCGAGATCAACGCCACGTCATCACCCGCCAGCAAACGAGTGATAAAGCGACTGCCTTCTTCACGTTCGTTGTGTTCGTGACAGGCGGCCAAGGGGGTCGGAATACCGAAATGCTGCATCAACCGCTGGGAGTGCCGAGTGTCTTCAGCCGCGATCAGTTTTACGTCGCGCAACACTTTCAGCGCACGGGCACTGATGTCGTCCAGGTTGCCAATGGGCGTCGCCACGACAAAAAGCGAGCCTGCAGTGGAATTCAAAGGACCTGGAGCAGTCAAAACGCACACCTCGATGGTTGGCAAAAGCCACATTGTAGCGCGTAGACGCCTTGAATATATGCCCTCGGGGCGGGTTCGATTTCAGCCGCCTATTGGGTCCTGCAACATTTACACGACCTAAATAGACGGTTTCACGCCAGTAACATCGCGCCCCGGCCAGTGCTTGGGTACAATTCCACGCTAATTTGATCGGTATCAGGAACACTTACATGATCGCTTGCCTGCGGCTGTTCTCTGCCCTCTGCCTCGCTGCCCTGTTGGCGGCTTGCGCCAGCTCGCCCTCGTCCAGCCTTGGCGACCTCCCCCGGACTCCGGATGCCAGCATCGAGCAACTGCTCGAACAGGCGACTTCGGCCAAGACTCCGGAAAAAGCCGCGCTGTTGCGCTTGAGTGCGGCTGACCTGGCGTTCCACCAAAACAATCCGGGACGCTCGGCGCAGATTCTTGCCCAGGTGCCACTGGACGTCCTGAAACCGGCGGCGCAGGTATTTGCCAGCACCCTGTCGGCTGAACTGGCGATGGCGCGCAACCAGCCCAAGGCAGCGTTGACGGCCTTGAATCACCCGAGCCTGCAAAGCCTCAAGGAACTGCCGCCTGAACAGCAGATCCGCACGGGCACCGTACATGCCCGCGCCTATGAGGCCGACGGCCAGACACTGGCCGCCGCCCGCGAGCGCGTCGCCATGGCCCCGCTGCTGACGGGCGATGCCTACAACAGCAACCACGAGGCCATCTGGGCACTGATTGCCGCCTTGCCTGCCGATCAGCTGCAAGCCAGCGGCAACCCGACGCTGGACGGCTGGATCAGCCTGGCCCAGGCAGTCAAGGGCGCCGGCACTCTGGAGCAACAGCAGGCGGCCATCGACACCTGGCGCGCCCAGAACCCTGGCCACCCGGCAGCCTCGCAATTGCCGCAGCCGCTGACCAAGCTCAAGGAGCTGGCCAGCCAGCCGCTGAACAAGATCGCCCTGCTGCTGCCGCAGGAAGGTCCGCTGGCCGGCGTTGCCAAGGCGCTGCGCGAAGGCTTCATGGCCGCGCACTACCAGGCTGAACAAGCCGGGCAGAAGCCGCCGGTGATCGAGTTCTACGACAGCTCGCGCCTGACCTCCATCGACGACTTCTACGCCAAGGCCCAGGCCTCCGGCGTGCAACTGGTGGTCGGCCCGCTGGAGAAACCGCTGGTCAAGCAACTCAGCGCACGCCCGCAATTGCCGATCACCACCCTGGCCCTGAACTACAGCGAAGCCGACCAGAACCCGGCGCAACTGTTCCAGTTTGGCCTGGCCGCTGAAGACGAAGCACGTGAAGTGTCCCGTCGTGCTCGCGCCGATGGCCTGCACCGCGCCGCCGCCATGGTGCCGAAAGGCGAATGGGGCGAGCGCGTCTACAAGGCATTCCGTCAGGATTGGGAAGCCAATGGCGGCACCGTGGTGGGCGTCGAGTACGTTGACCAGCCGGTAGCCCTGGCCCAGCAGATTGCCGACCTGTTCCAGTTGCGCAAGAGCGAAGGCCGCGCCAAGAGCCTGCAAAGCACGGTAGGTTCGGATGTTTCCGCCCAGCCATCGCGCCGCCAGGACATCGAGTTCATCTTCCTGGCCGTGACTCCGCAACTGGCCCAGCAGATCAAGCCGACCCTGAACTTCCAATACGCTGGCGACGTGCCGGTGTATGCGACGTCCCACGTGTTCAGCGCCAGTGGCGACAAGAACCAGTACCTGGACATGACCAACGTGATGTTCTGCGAAACCCCTTGGCTGCTGAACACCACCGACCCGCTGCGCAACCAGGTCGCCGCCCAATGGCCACAAGCCAACGGCAGCCTTGGCCGCCTGTACGCGATGGGTGTGGATGCCTACCGCCTGGCGCCGCGCCTGGGGCAGCTCAAGGCACTGCCGGACACTCGTGTCGACGGCCTGTCGGGCAACCTGGGCGTCAGCGCCAGCCAGCGTGTCGACCGCCAGATGCCATGGGCGAAGTTCGTCGGTGGCGAGATCCAGCGCCTGCCTGATACCCCGCGCTGATGCCCGAGCGGTCACGCGCACAAAGCGGCAAGGACGCCGAACTTCAAGCTCTCGAGTACCTGCAACGACAAGGTCTGCGCCTCCTGGCGCAGAACTGGTTATGCAAACGCGGCGAGCTTGATCTGGTCATGCTTGACGGCGATACAGTAGTATTTGTCGAAGTCCGCTACAGAAAACACGCACAATGGGGTGGCGCGCTCGCCAGTATCGACGGGCGCAAGCGCCAGAAGTTGATACTCGCCGCGCAGTTTTTCCTGCTCAAGGAGCGTCGCTGGGCCGATCATCCCTGCCGTTTCGATGTGGTTGCCATAGAAAGCACTCCCCGGGGAACAGCCGATCTGAACTGGCTGCAAGATGCCTTTGACAGCTGATTCGCCGGACATCTACACCGCACACTTTTGCTCTTTGCTTTGCGGGCTGCACATTCCTGTGCCAAACAGCCGCGCTACTTAAGGTCACACAGATGGACATGCAATCCCGAATTCGCCAGCTTTTCCAGGCCAGTATCGATACCAAGCAACAGGCGATGGACGTACTTGCACCGCACATCGAGCAAGCCAGTCAGGTCATGGTCAACGCCTTGCTCAACGAAGGCAAAATGCTTTCGTGCGGCAACGGCGGTTCGGCCGGCGATGCCCAGCATTTCTCCTCCGAGCTGCTCAACCGCTTCGAGCGTGAGCGCCCGAGCCTGCCGGCCATCGCCCTGACCACCGACACCTCGACGATCACCTCGATCGCCAACGACTACAGCTACAACGAAATCTTCTCCAAACAGATCCGCGCCCTTGGCCAGCCGGGGGACGTACTGCTGGCGATCTCCACCAGCGGTAACTCGGCGAATATTATTCAAGCGATCCAGGCCGCACATGATCGTGAAATGATTGTCGTAGCATTGACCGGACGCGACGGCGGCGGCATGGCCTCGCTGCTGTTGCCCGAAGACGTGGAAATCCGCGTCCCGGCCAATGTCACCGCACGTATCCAGGAAGTCCACCTGCTGGCGATCCACTGCCTGTGCGATCTGATCGACAGCCAACTGTTCGGGAGTGAAGAATGACCGTTAAACGCCTTAGCCTATTGGCAATCACGCTGTGCCTAGGCATCAGCGGCTGCAGCTCGGTAATCGAAGCGAGCCGCGACACGCCCATCCAGGACGATAAAGGCACCCGCACTTTCGGCAGCAAAATCGATGACTCACTGATCGAGACCAAGGTTTCCGTCAACGTGTCCAAGGCCGCTCCAGACCTGGGCAACGGCGCATCGCGCATCGTGGTCGTCAGCTTCAACGGCGTGGTGCTGCTCACCGGCCAAACCCCGCGCGCCGACTTGAAGGCCCAGGCTGAACAAGCTGCCGCCACTGTGCAGCGGGTCAAGAAAGTTCACAACGAACTGCAGGTGATGGACCCGATCACCCTGCTGGCAATCAGCAACGACGCCCTGCTGACCACCAAGATCAAGACCCAGATGCTGACCGACAGCGCCATTCCCGGCTCTCGGATCAAGATCGTCACCGACAACGGCATCGTCTACATGATGGGCCTGCTGACCCAGGCAGAAGCCACCCGCGCCGCCAACCTGGTACAAAGTGTGTCCGGCGTACAGAAGATCGTGAAGCTGTTCGAATACATCGACTGATTTATCGTCAGCCACAAAAAAGGGCGCCGTGCATGGATTGCACGGCGCCCTTTTTATTGACTACAGATTACTGGTACTGCTGGTACGGGTTGCCCTGGAACTGGTTGTTCTGCTGCGGCGCCTGTTGCTGCTGGGCGGCCGGCTGACCGTACTGCTGGCCAGGGATCGGGCCCAGGTTGACCTCCACACGACGGTTCTGGGCACGGCCATTGACATCGGCGTTGCTGGCGATCGGGTTATCCGGGCCGGCACCGCGGGCACTCAGGTTGGTCGGGCTGACACCTTGGGAGGTCAGGTAATTGGCCACGCTCTGCGCACGACGCTGGGACAGGTCCATGTTGAGCTGACGGCTGCCGGTGCTGTCGGTGTAGCCAACGATCTGGATGGTGTTCTGGTTGAACTGCTTCAGCGAGTTCGCCAGGTTGTTCAGCGGCGTGTAGAAGCTGCTGGAGATCGCATCCGAGTTGGTGGCGAAGGTGATGTTACCCGGCATGATCAGCTTGATCTGGTCGCCCTGGCGCTGCACTTCGACACCGGTGTTGGCCATGCTGGCGCGCAGTTTCTTTTCCTGCTGGTCGGCGTAGTAGCCGTAGCCCGCACCACCGATACCGGCGACGGCAGCGCCGATCAGCGCACCCTTGCCGCGGTTGTTGTGGTCGATGGCTGCACCCGCCAACGCACCAGCCAGAGCGCCCAGGCCACCATACTTGGCGGTATTGCTCACACCGGAAGAGCCACCACCCTGTGCCTGGCTGCCGTCATAAGGATTAGGTGAAGCGCAGCCCGACAACAGGGCTACGGCAGTAGCAACAACAAGCAGACGACGAGAAGTGAACATGAAGGAAGCTCCTACTTTTGCATTCGGTGATGCAGAGGACATTGGCATTGGACCTGTGCCGAGCTTGGAACACGACAAACGGTAAAAATTCCATCTCCACACAAGCCCGGCCACACTCAAACCCTAGCAGAGACTTCCTGAACGGTGATTGTCATTTTCTCTATATGTTTCGTCTGATAGTTGCCACTTGGTATCCGAAAAACTACCCACATTTTGCTTCACGCGCGGACAAACGGATTCTCACGCATTTCATCTCCCAGACGCGTATCCGGACCGTGCCCTGTCACCACCACCGCCGCCTCATCCAGGGTGTAGAGCCGTTGCTTGATCGAGCGCACGATGGTCGCCTGGTCACCGCCCCACAAATCCGTACGGCCCACGCCGCGCCGAAACAGGGTATCGCCGGCAATCAGCAACTTCGCATCGGCGAACCAGAAACTCATCGAGCCGGGTGTGTGTCCAGGTGTATGCAAGGCAACCCCGCAACCACAGGCCAGCTCTTCTTCATCCTCCAGCCAACGATCCGGCGACGGCACTGGCGTGTAAGGCACGCGGAACATCTGGCACTGCATTTCCAGGTTGTCCCACAGAAACTGGTCTTCCTTGTGCAGGTGCAGGGTAGCGCCGGTTTTTTCCTTCAACTGCCCGGAGGCCAGGAAGTGATCGAGATGGGCGTGGGTGTGAATAATGCTGACCACTTTCAGGCCCAGCGCATCGAGGCGCGCCAGGATCAGCTCATGGTTGCCGCCCGGGTCGACGACGATGGCTTTTTTGGTGACGGGGTCGCCGATGATCGTGCAGTTGCACTGCAACGGGCCTACCGGGAACGTTTCGCGGATCAGCGCGGGAGACTGAATATTCATGGGTATTCCTGCAAATTCAAAGGCACACTCTTTTGTACTGCATTCCGGCGCACAGTATGTTCGACCCTGCACCCGATCCGAAAGCGCTCGCGAGCGCACGGCTGTCAAACCCGGCAACTGCTAAGCTACTCTGGCGCCAGTCATACAACGCGCAACGTATAGCGCATGGAGTGGGACTTATGGCGACCCTCAGCCCATTGATCATCTGCGAACACTGCGATTGCGTGTACGAAAAAGTCACGCTCGCCAAACATCAGAAGACCCTTTGCACCCGCTGCGCAGGCGTACTCCAGCGCTATAACGGGCTGTCGGTGGAACAACGCCTGGCCCTGACCCTGACCGCCACCGTGCTGTGGATTTTCGCCAACTTCTACCCGGTGATGAGCATCAGCCTGCAAGGCCTGAAAAGCAGCGCCACGTTATGGGATTCGGTGGTCGCACTGGCCCAGGGCCCGATCACCTTCATCGCGCTGGTGGCGGCGATTTCCATCATCATCGCGCCGGTGTTCCAGTTGCTGCTGTTGATCTGGGTGCTGGGCTTTGCGATGAAGGGCCAACGCTCGCCGGCGTTCAAGCTGTGCATGCGCTGGCTCGAAGCGCTTCGGCCCTGGAGTATGCTCGAAGTCTGCCTGCTGGGCGCCATGGTGGCGGTGTTCAAACTCGCCGGCATGCTGGATGTATTGCCCGGCACCGGCCTGTTTGCCCTGGCCGCCCTCAGCCTGTTGCTGATCCGCATTGCCGGGCGTGATATTCGCGACCTGTGGGACATTTTATGAGCCGTCCACCGACCGCCAGCGAGCTGAACCTGTGCCTGTGCCACAGCTGCGGCCAGGCTTGCGACGTCAGCACCGCGCCCGACGAATGCGAGCGTTGCGGCGCGCCGCTGCACCGGCGCAAGGTCCATTCGCTGACCCGTACCTGGGCCTATATGCTGACGGCGCTGGCGTTTTACGTGCCCGCCAACTTACTGCCGGTGATGAACACCTCGATGCTCGGCTCGGGCGCCGACAGCACCATCATGAGCGGCGTGCTGGAGTTCTGGCAGCACGGCGCCTGGGACATCGCCCTGATCATTTTCATCGCCAGCATCGCGGTGCCGGGTATCAAGTTCGTCGCATTGACGTTGCTGCTGGTCACCGTGCAGCGCAATAACCAGTGGGCGCGCAAGGAGCGCTCGAAGCTGTTTCGCTTCGTCGAAGTGATTGGCTACTGGTCGATGCTGGATGTGATCGTGGTGGCCTTGGTGGCCGCCCTGGTGCGGTTCCAGGCCCTGGGCACCATCGAGCCGCGCCTGGGCATTCTGTTCTTTGGCCTGGTGGTGGTTTTCACCATGCTCTCGGCAATGAGTTTCGACCCGCGCCTGATCTGGGAAAACCCACACAACGAGGAGATGCCGGATGGCGTCGCAAACCACTGACAAACCGCAGCCTGCGGGCTCGCCTGCGATCAAGACGCGGCGCTTCAGCGTCTCGCTGGTGTGGATCGTGCCGATTGTCGCGGTGCTGGTGGGCATTTCGCTGGTGGTGCACAGCATCCTTCAGCAAGGGCCGAGCATTACCATTACCTTCAAGACCGGCAGCGGCCTGACCGCCAACAAGACCGACGTGAAATACCGCAACGTGGTGATCGGCCAGGTGACTGATGTGGAGTTGAGCGACGATCAGAAAAGCGTCAACGCCACGATCAAACTGTCCAAGCAGGCTGAAAGCTTCACCCGTGAAGACTCGCAGTTCTGGGTGGTGCGCCCACGTATCGGCGCCGGCGGCGTTTCCGGTATCGACACGCTGCTCTCAGGGGATTATATCGGCGCCGATATCGGCCAGTCCGATACCCGCGCCAACCGGTTCACCGGCCTGGAAAACCCGCCGCCCATTACCTATGGCGAACCGGGCAAGCGCTTCACGCTGCACACCCAGGATCTGGGTTCGCTGGATATCGGCTCCCCCGTGTACTACCGCAAGATTCCCGTTGGCCAGGTGGTGGCCTATGCCCTGGACGCTGACGGCAAGGGCGTGAACATCGACGTGTTCGTGCATGCACCCAATGACGCCTACGTCACCGAGAACACCCGGTTCTGGAACGCCAGCGGGATTGATGTGAGTGTCGGCGCCAACGGGTTTGCGCTGAAAACCGAATCCTTGTCGTCCATGCTGGTGGGCGGCATCGCCTTCCTCGCCCCGCCCTACAGCCCCAACGACAAGCCGGCCGACGAAGAACACTCCTATGAACTGTTCGCCGACCAGCAAACCGCGCTGGCCCCGCCCAATGGCAAGGCGCAATACCTGAACCTGCGGTTCGACCAGGCCTTGCGCGGGCTTACGGTGGGTGCGCCAGTGGAGTTCCTGGGTATCGAATTCGGCAAAGTGGTGTCGATCAACCTGGATTTCGACGAGAAAAAACGCAGCTTCCCGGTCAACGTCGGCATCGTGATCTACCCGCAGCGCCTCGGCGAAGCCAACACCAAAATGCTCACGGTCTTGAAGCATGACCCCAACGACGAAGCCGGCGGTGTGCGCCTGATAGGCAGCTTCATCGAACACGGCCTGCGCGCCCAGGCCCGCAGCGGCAACCTGCTCACTGGCCAGCTCTATATCGCCCTGGACTTCTTCCCCAAGGCCGACAAAGTCGTGTTTGACCCGAACCTGCGCCCCGTCAGTATTCCGACCATCCCCGGCAACCTGGAACAACTGCAGGAAAAACTCGAAGGCATCGTCAACAAGATCAACCAACTGCCAATCGAGCGAATTGCCGGCAACCTCGACGGCAGCCTGGTGGAACTGCGCAAGGGTCTCGGCCAGTTCAACGCCAAGACACTGCCGGGGGTGCAAAACACGCTGGCCGACGTGAGTAAAACCCTGCAATCCGCCAGTTCGACCCTGGCCGAGGATTCGCCGCAACGGGAACAGTTGACCCAGACCCTGGACGAACTGAGCCGCATGTCGCGCTCCCTGCGAGAGCTGTCGGACTACCTGGCACGCCATCCCGAATCGCTGATTCGCGGTCGCCCCGACAACGCCGCGCCCTCCGACCTGCAAGGGCCACCGCGCAAATGACCACAGGAGCAACCACCATGGCTTTGCCGCTGAAGATCACGCTGCTCACCGGGTTGCTGCTGCTGACGGCGTGCCGCAGTGAGCCCATTCAATTTCATACCCTGACGCCGGTGCAGCGCAGCAATGCGTCATTGGCCGCGGGGGGCGAGATCCGGATTGAAAGCATCACGGTCCCGCCACAGGTCGACCGGCCACAGATTGTCATCCGCCAGGGTGACAGCGGCGTGGCCATTCTCGAGACGCAATGGTGGGCTGCCAGCCTGGTGGATGAGTTGCGCAGCGCGCTGGTGGATCAACTCGCCAGCAGCCGGAAAAACCTGGCGGTGCGCATTGAGGTCCAGCGCTTTGACTCGATCCCCGGGCAGTACGCCCTGCTCGACGTCAAATGGCGGCTTCGCCAGACGGGCACGGACGAACGCACGCCGCTGACGTGTCGCACGGTGGTGCAGTCGCCATCCGGCCCGACCATTGATGACCTGGTGATCGCGCAGCAAAACAACGTCAAGCGGTTTGCCGCGCTGCTCAGCCAGGCCGCCGACAAGTCATCGAGTGAGTGCCCCGCCGTGCGGTAAACATTGATCCGGGGGATCGAGCCATGCGCACATTCTGGAAGTGGTATCAGCAACTGCTGGAGAATGACTTCAGCACCCAGGTCTTCGACAATGTGAAGAACCTGCTGGTATGCGCGCTGTTGTTTGCTGCGGGCACCAACGCACTGGCCGGGAAACATGAGCTGTTCCTCGGCATCCTGGCGTCAAGCGTGGCCGGGTGGGGCTTGATCGTGGTCTCAAGCTTGCTGATGGTGCTGAATGTGAGCGATGGCATCCGCCGGCTCGCCAAACTGCGTTATCACCTGGTCCTTCAGCTGCTGCTTATCCTGATCTATGTACTGGTGGCAGCGCGCGTGGTGGAAATCGTCTGGGGCTTTCGATCCCATTGATCCAGGTTTCTACCCCAGCAATCCCATCTCCTGCGCCCGCGCCACCGCCTGTGTGCGCCGCTCCACCCCGAGCTTGCTGTTGATATGGCTGGCGTGGGTTTTCACGGTGTGCAGGGAGATAAACAGCTGATTGCTGATCTCCTGGTTTGAACAACCCTGTGCGATCAGGTGCAGCACCGCCAGTTCACGGGTGCTCAGGGTCTCCAGTGTGTGTGGGGTTTCAACTACTGCAACATCCGGCAAGAGTGCCAGCAGGCCCTGGTTCAACAGTCCATGGGGATCCCGAGACAGCTGCTCCCGCGTCCACTCGGGATAGCGTTCCAACAGGCGCTGGAAAGGTTGCATCGCGCCACCGGCAGCCGCTTCAAGCGCGCGGGCAAACACCGGGCGGGCCTGGGCTTCCTGGCCACCGTCCAGCAGTAACAGTGCCTGCTGGGTCAGCGCCATCAGGCTGATCATCTGCCGGCCGCTGTTATGGGCCTGGCGTGCCAGTTCGTCGAGCCGTTGCAGTGAAGCCGCCGGCTGATGACGGATGGCGTCGAGTGCCGCCTGTTGCAACTCGATATGTTGCGGCAGGTGCGGGTGGAACTCCGGTGCGGCAGCGGCCTGTTCACCGTTGTAGGTTTGCCCCAGCCGCGTCAGCCAGGCATCGGCCAGGTCGGTGCGCCCCTGAGCCAGCCATAGCTCGCATTTGACCAGGGTGATCATCGCCAGATAGAAAATCGGCGGCACGTCCCAGATATGCATCAAGCGCTCGGCCTCGGCCAATTCGGCAAAGGCCACGGAGAAGTCGCCACGGCGACCTTCGAAGCTGGCGATCACACAGTGGCCGATCAACACGCTGATATCCCGACAGGCTCGCGCCTCCGTCAATCCGGCACGCAGCCGAGCGAGCCCGGCTTCAGGCTGGCAGCGCATCAGCAGCAAATAGCCTTCGTACAACGCCAGGCGCGCGCGCACTGCGTACAGGCGTTGCGGCGCCAGGCCTTGCAAACGTTGCAGGCCCTGGCGCACTTCATCCAGCGACCGCAGGATCTCGCCACGGGCCTGCAGTACACGCGCTCGGTCGTAATGGGCCAGCGCTTCAAACAATGGATTGCCGACCCGCTGCGCCAACTCCAGGGATTCGCGGTTCAGGCCGCGGGCGCGCCACAGGTCGGCGTCGACAATGGCCAGGTTGGACAGGGTCGACAGGCACATCAACCGCTGGCCATAGCGTTTGTGCGGCAGGCTTTCCAAGGCCTCGCTGCAATACGACTGGGTCAGCTCACGATCACCACGGCCCCTGGCAATAATCCCGCTGAGGGCCAGCCATTGCGCCAGCATCGACTTTTGCGCGGTGGCCGACGGGGCCGGTAAAAAACGGCTGAGGTGGCTGGCCAGTTCCTGCGCCGCATCCAGCTGGCAGGCCAGGCCCAACGCCCAGCTGTAGAGCACGATCAGGCGTGGCGTACTCATCAGCAAACTGTCGGGCAAGTCCATTTTCCAGCGCAGCAGCATGCCGACATTCTGCTCCGCCAGCAGTTGCTCTTCGGACAGGTTCTGCACCAGGTTTGCCGCCACATCCAGGTGGCCCGCACGCAGCGCCTGCTCCACTGCCTCGTCGATCAAGCCCTGGGCATTGAACCAGCGGCAGGCCCGCAGGTGCAGGCTGGCTGCCGGCAACACGGCATTGCTCGCGCGCCGGGTGCGCAGCAGGTCGGAAAACAGATGGTGATAACGGTACCAATGGCCCTGCTCGTCCAGCGGCACCAGGAATACCTGGTGGGCTTGCAGGTAGCGCAGGATTTCCGTGCTGTCGTGGGCCTCGCGCACGGCGTCGCACAGCTCGCTGCAAAAGCGCTCCTGGGACGCGGTGTCGTAGAGGAACGCCTGGACTTCCGAGGGCAGGCAGTCGATGACCTCTTCGAGCAGGTAATCGCGGATCAGCCCTTCCCCGCCGTGCAAACCCTGGGGCAGCGTACCTTCGCTGCCGGCCTCGGAAGCCGCCAGCAGCCAGAAACGCAGGCCGGCCACCCAGCCTTCGCTGCGCCGGATCAGGTTATCCAGGGCTTCACCACGCAATGAACTGCTGTGGCGATCCAGCAGCGCCAGGGATTCGCCGTGAGTCAGGCGCAGGTCCTGCTCGTGCAGTTCCAGCAAATGCCGGGACAGGCGCAGTCGGGCCAGGTGCCAGTCGGGACGCTGGCGGCTGGTGACCAGCACCAGCA
Source organism: Pseudomonas sp. P7758 (assembly GCF_013386485.1). Taxonomy (NCBI): domain Bacteria; kingdom Pseudomonadati; phylum Pseudomonadota; class Gammaproteobacteria; order Pseudomonadales; family Pseudomonadaceae; genus Pseudomonas; species Pseudomonas sp. P7758. The sequence continues at coordinate 49,213 of NZ_JACARS010000017.1, forward strand.
GGCCGTCGGGCAGGTGATTGAGGAAAAATTGCAGGCAGCGGTCGAGTACCGGGCCCTGGGCCAGATGGTAGTCATCCAGCACCAGCAACAGCGGCGCCTGGGTCGACAGGTGCACCGTCAGTTCATCCAGCAGGCCGTCGAGCCATTCTTCAAAGGCGAAGGGTTGGTGACGCTGGCGCATTTTCAGCAGGCCCAGGGATTGGGCGCCCAACTGCGGGAAGTATTGCTGCAAGCCATCGAGCAGGCGTTCAAGAAAACGTCCCGGGTCGTTGTCCCGGGGACTTAGCCCCAACCACAAGCTTTGCCAGTGGGCCGGCAGGCTCTGGCAGAACTCCACCGCCAGCGAACTCTTGCCGAACCCGGCCGGGGCGCTGACCAGCAACAGACGCCCGGCCAACCCTTCGCTCAGCCGTTCGCACAGGCGCGGTCGCAACACATAGCCGTCAGGCAGTGGGGGTCGATAGAAGCGCCCTTCCAGGGTCGGAATCACCGCGCTGGCAGGCCCTTGAATTCGGGACAGATCAGTCATCGCCGGGCTCTTGTAGAAGGCTGTTGTCGGCATTGCAGATGTCCGCAGACTAGCGGTAAAAGCGGCAGCTTTGTAGATCTTTGCAACATTTGTCTGAAAAAGACTACAACAAAAAATATCCGGACTTCTTCTGTAACGACCGACACTCTGTGGCGAGGGAGCTTGCTCCCGCTGGAGTGCGCAGCGCTCCCGTTTTTGGGGCTGCTACGCATCCCTGCGGGAGCAAGCTCCCTCGCCACAGTGGTCGCGCAAAAAAAAGCCCCGAACCAGTCGGGGCTTCTTCGAGGATGCGGCCTCGTTTACAGCAAGTTAGCGAACACCATCCTGGCGCAGGGCCGCCGGGGTGAAGTCGCTGGTGGTGGCGGTGAAACCGAAGTCATAGGCCTGTTTCTCTTCGTTCTTCATGCCCAGTGCCAGGTAGCGGCCGGACTGCAGGTCGTAGAGGGTTTCGAGGGCGTACCACGGCACTTGCTTGTCGTAGTAGTTCTCGGCATGGGCTTCCGCCACGCGCCACAGCTGGCCACGACCGTCGTAGTGGTCGATGACCGCGGCTTGCCAAGTGTCTTCGTCAATGAAGAAGTCACGCTTGGCGTAGATATGGCGCTGGCCTTCCTTCAGGGTTGCAACCACATGCCACACGCGGCGCAGCTCGTAGCGCGCCAGGTCCTGGTTGATGTGGCCGGCCTTGATGATGTCGACATACTTGAGCTTCGGATCGTCGAGTTTGTAGCTGTTTTCGGCGATGTACAGTTCCTTCTTGCCTTCCAGTTTCCAGTCGTAGCGGTCCGGTGCACCGTTGAACATGTCGAGGTTGTCGGAGGTACGCAGGCCGTCGGCGGCGGTACCCGGGCCGTCATACGACACTTGCGGTGCCCGGCGCACACGACGCTGGCCGGCGTTGTAGACCCACGCCGAACGCGGCTCTTTCACCTGGTCGAGGGTTTCGTGCACCAGCAGCACACCACCGGCCAGACGTGCCGGCGCAGTCACTTGCTGCTTGAAGTAGAACAGGATGTTGCCCGGGTTTTTCGGGTCGTAGTCCTTCATCTTGTCGCGGAACACGAACTGATCACGGAAATACACCAGGCTGAAGGAGCCGTTGGTTTGCGGCGTGGCCTGGGTCACCAGGCGGGTCACGCTGCCGCCGCGATAGCGGGTGATGTGGTTCCAGATCACTTCAACGCCGCTTTTCGGAATCGGGAACGGTACGGCGGTTTCAAAGTTTTCCAGGCCGTTGCCGCCGGACACCAGGTTGGTGCTGGTGGCGTTTTTCTTGATGGCGGCGAACACATCAGCCGGCACCGTGGCGCCGCGATGGGTCGGGTAGACCGGCATCTTGAAGGTGTCGGGGTAGCGCTTGAACATCGCGTACTGCCCCGGCGCCAGCTTGTCCTTGTACTGCTCGACGTTCTGCGCGGTGATGGTGAATTGCGGCTGTTCGCTGGCGTACGGGTTGGCCAGGAAGCCACGGGCATCCACGGCGCCGGCGTTGGTGGGCAGCGGCGACCATTTAGGGATGGTGCCGGCCGCGTTACCGGCCATTTCGGCGCCCATCGGGGTCAGGGTCGTGCCGAGCTTGGCGGCTTCATCCGCCGAGACCGCCGCCATGACGCTACCCGCCATGATCGACAGCCCCAGCACACCCACCTGCAACAGATTTTTAGTTATTTTCATGTTCTGGTTCTTCCTTAAAACATACTGCTTAAACAGAGTGTGCTTAGAAGTTCACGCCAACGCTCAAGGCGACAAAGTCGCGGTCGTCCACGGTGCTGTAGTCGCCACCAAAGAAGTTGGTGTAGGCCAGGCTCGCGGTGTAAGTGTTCTGGTACTCGGCGTCCAGCCCGAGGCTGATCGCCTTGCGGCCTTCCTCGAAGTTACCGCCAGGGCCAGGCGAGTAACCCTTAACGTCATGGGACCAGGCCACGTTGGGTTTGAGGTTGACGCCGGCAAACACATCCGGGTATTCCCAGATCGCACGGCCACGGTAGCCCCACGAAGTTGCAGTAGTGAAGCCGTCGTTGTTGCAACTGGTGTTCAGGCCGTTGGCATTGGGAAGGCCAGCACCTTGGGCGGTAGAGTTGTTCAACGCCGCACACGCGCCGTTAGGCAGGGTACCCGGGCCAAACACCGGATCACGGCCATAGCGAACCTTGGACTTGCTCTCCAACCCGCCGACATAGGTCATACCGACTTCGCCCACCAGCGTCAGGCGGCTGGCGCCCATGACCTGGTCAAAGAAGTGGGTGAACGTGGTTTGGAGTTGAGTGATTTCCTTACGGCGATAACCATGCAAATCCTGGCCTGGTACACCGCTTAACAACGAAGCATCCTTGAGCACCGGGAAGCCCAGAGGGCGAACGCCGGCAAACAGGATGTCGGTGGAGTTCAACTGCACAGGCGCGTTGGGCCGGTAGCTCAACTCGCCGCTCCATGCCGTGCCGGTAGGCAACGTGGTGGAGAAACTCAAGCCAAAGAGGTGGATGTCTTCCGGATACTCAACGAAGTATTGCGAGTTGCCCGCCACCACCAGTGCAGCTGCCTGACCCAAAGGCCTGGCTCTGTCGTAGACCGACTGAGGCGCGCCAGTTGCACTGAAAATCGGCGCACGGCTGTGGTAGTTCATGTAGTAGGCGCCGAACTCGGTGTCCAGCGGCTCAAAGTTGTAGTGCATTGCGACGCCGTATTGGCCGCCGTCACGTGCGTTACGGTTCGGACCGCGGCGCACCAGGACGCCCTCGTCATTAACGTCGACGCCCAAGGCGGCCAAGCTCGGCAAAGCGGCCGGGTTGATCGTGGAACGCTTGTTCAACACCCGCAAATTATCGTTACAGCCGGTGGTAATGATGTCGGGCTGCGAGAAAAACGTGCCGCAGTTATCGGTCACGGTCTTGTCCCAACCGATCTGATAGAAGCCTTCAGCCGACAGGTTGTCGGTCAGCGTTTGCGACACGTAGAACATGTTGACCGGAATCAGGCCCTCCTTGATCTCGGCCCCCGGACGACGGAATGCAGCCACGTCGATCGGGTTGATGGCGTTGATACCGCCACCAATGAACGTGCTCTCACCCCAGCTCACTACCTGCTTGCCCAACCGTACGGAACCCGGTTCATCACCAATCGAGTAGTTGTGGTAGACGAAGGCGTCGAGAATCTGCCCGCCGGAAGATCGGGCGCCTGTTGGGCGGTTGTTGTCGCTGATGTTCTTGAAATCGAGGTCGTCGTCTTTAAGCTTGAAGTCATACCAGTACTTGCCCCGGACAAACACGCCGGTGTCGCCGTATTTCAACTCAAGGTCATGAATGCCTTTGAAGATCTTCGAGAAGGAATCACCTTTGTCGAAGTTCAGGTGACCGTCATCCGAGGTTTGCGACAACCCCCTGCCACCGTTGTTGGCACCGATCAGGTCTTTATTGCGACCCGCCGTCGACCAACTGGCCCCGACCGACAGGGACGAGTCAAAGCTGCCTTCGATTTCACCGATGTTGAAACTGACGCCGAATGCAGGCCCGGCGAGCGTAGAGGCGAGGCTGACGGCCAAAGGCAGTTTTGCCCGGCGCCAGAACTGGTGTGCTGAGATCATCGACGCTACTCCATGTGCATTATTGTTATGGCAGTGAGTCGTTTCTAAGGGCTTGTAACGGCCGGAATACAACGATTCCAATGCCGGGCGAACAGATGAACCCGCCAGGTTCACAGCACCGCACCTTGAAAAACTCTGGGATGAACTATAGCCAGCAGGGGGTACCGCTTGATCCCTCTAAAGTGTGATTTGCATCACCAACCCGTCTGCCACAGTCCTTTTCGCCATGCTGACGAAGGTCAGCGACGGAAGGATGGCTGAAAATTGGCAAATCACAAGTGAAGGCTTGGACTAGAGCGCTGCCGTGCCCGCGAGGGCACGGCAAGCAGCGTCAGAGGGTGGAGAGGAAGGTGCTGTTGTTGGCCTGCCATTCAATGATGTCGATACGGATACGTTTTTTGTCGAGCTTGCCGACACTGGTCTTGGGAATTTCCGTAACAACGGCGATCTGGCTTGGAATCGCCCACTTGCTCAGGTGGCCCAATTCCACGAATGGCTTGAGATGTTCCTTGAGCTCCTTGGCCCCTATCACATGGCCATCACGCACCACCAGCAACGCAAACGGGCGCTCACCCCACTGCGGGTCGGCAATCCCCACCACCGCTACTTCGCGTACCGCCGGGTGGCGGCTGACCAGGTCCTCAAGGGCCAGCGAGGAGATCCACTCGCCGCCGGTCTTGATCACGTCCTTGATGCGGTCGCGAATATCGATCACGCCGAAGGCATCGAGGGTGGCCACATCGCCGGTGTGCATCCAGCCGCCGGCCCACAACTCGGCGCCCTTCTGCGGCTCGTTGAAATAGCCTTCGCTGAGCCATGGCGCGCGCAGCACCAGCTCGCCCTGGGATTCACCGTCGGCGGGCAGGAAGTTGCCCTCGCCGTCGATGATCGCCGCTTCCACCAATGGCCCGGGCACGCCAGCCTTGATGCGGTAGGTGGTGCGCTCGTCTTCGGTGCCGGCCATCAGTTCTTCATTGAGGTGGGCACAGGACACCAGCGGCCCGGTCTCGGACATGCCGTACGCCGCCGTCAGCTGAATCCCGCGGGCCTTGGAGGCTTCATACAGCGAACGATTGAGGGCGCTGCCACCGATGACGATTTTCCAGCCGCCGAAATCCACGCCCTGCCCGGCCTTGGCGTTGAGCACCATTTGCAGGATGGTCGGCACACAATGGGAGAAGGTGACCTTCTCCTTGCGCCACAGCTCCACCAGGTATTCGGGGTCGTAGCGGCCTGGATAAACCTGCTTCAGGCCGAGCATGGTCGCCACATACGGCAGGCCCCAGGCGTGGACGTGGAACATCGGAGTGATCGGCATGTAGACGTCGTTGGTGCCCAACAGACGCACGCTGTCGACGCTGCCCATGATGGTCGCCACGCCCATGGTGTGCAGCACCAGTTGGCGGTGGGTGAAGTACACGCCCTTGGGATTGCCCGTGGTGCCGGTGGTGTAGAAGGTGGTGGCGACGGAGTTTTCGTCGAAATCCTCGAAGTCGTAGCGGGGGCTCGCCGCCGCCAGCAACGTTTCGTACTCACCCACGAGGTTGGGCAGCTCGGCGGTTTTGTCCGCGCCGTCGGTGAGCAGCAGGGTTTTGTCGACGGTGGTGAGGTGGCTGGCGATGGCCTGGTAGAGCCCCACGAACTCGCTGTTGACCAGCACAAAGCGGTCCTCGGCGTGGTTCATGGTGTACAGAATCTGTTCCGGGGACAGGCGCACGTTGATGGTGTGGATTACCGCACCAATCATCGGAATGGCAAACATGCATTCCAGGTAGCGATGGCTGTCCCAGTCCATCACGGCCACGGTATCACCGGCCTTGACCCCGGCCTCGGTCAGCACACTGGCCAGGCGGGCGACGCGCTCGATCAGGGTCGGATAGGTGTAGCGCAACTGGTCGCGGTAGACGATTTCCCGGGTCTTCTCGTAGCGTGTCCCGGACATCAACAGGCGTTTGATCAACAGCGGGTATTGGTAGGCGCCTTCGGCGGGCGGGATAACACGAGTCTGCAACATACGAATCCCTTATCTGACTGCACGGTCTTGGCTGAAACATCTGCACTTTAGAGCGCTTATGTTTCAGCCAAATCAGCCAAAGGAATGATTTGCAGAACCCAATGAATGCTAGCTTTGAGCCAGCATCCGGCTTATTTCATGCTGGTAAAGGCCAGCTTCACACCGATGGCAATCAGCACCGCGCCCATGGTGCGGTCGAACCAGTGGCCCATGCGTGCAAAACCGGCGCGTACGCGTTGCTGGCTGAACAGCATGGCCACCAGGCAAAACCAGATCGCGGTCGCCACGGCCAGGTACACGCCGTAACCGGCCTGGACCGCCAACGGCGTGTGGGGATTGATCACCACGGTGAACAGCGACAGGAAGAACAGCGTGGCCTTGGGGTTCAAGCCGTTGGTGACAAACCCTGAGGTAAACGCACCACGGGCAGTGCGCTCGCCCGCTTCCAGGTGCAGGTCTTCTTCACTGGCAGGCTTGGCCGGCTGGGCGCGCAGGGCCTTGAAGCCGATGTACAGCAGGTAGGCCGCCGCCGCCCATTTCAGCGCATTGAACAGCACGATGGACTGGGACACGATCAAGCCGATGCCCAGCAGCGAATACCCCACGTGCAGGAAAATCGCCGAACCGACGCCCAACGCCGTCCAGGTGCCGGCCCGTCGGCCATGGGTCACGCTTTCACGTACCACCACGGCGAAATCCGGGCCAGGGCTGGCCACCGCCAACAGGTGAATCAGTGCCACGGTCAAGAACTCGGTGAGGTACATGCACACTCCAGGAAGTAACTGATTATTTCATCTGATAGGCTCGGCAGATTACGCCTTCGAATCCCGCCGCAAAAGGTACAGTTGATGACGAACAATCGCCGCGCCGTCTTCCTTGATCACCCTTCCCTGGACCTCGGGGACCTGGACCTCAGCGGGTTGCAGGCACTCTTCAGCGAACTGAGCCTGCACCAGCAGACCACACCCGAAAACATTATCGAACGCCTGCAAGGCGCGCAGGTGGCGATCAGCAACAAAATCGCGCTGAATGCCGAGACCCTGGCGGCCTGCCCCGAGCTGAAGCTGATCCTGGTGACCGCCACCGGCACCAACAACGTCGACCTCGCCGCCGCCCGCGCCCACGGCGTTACCGTGAGCAATTGCCAGGGTTACGGCACGCCATCGGTGGCGCAGCATACGATCATGCTGCTGCTGAACCTGGCGACGCGCCTGAACGACTATCAACGGGATGTGCAGGCGGGGCACTGGCAACAAGCCAAGCAGTTCTGCCTGCTGGACTACCCGATCGTCGAACTGGAAGGCAAAACCCTCGGGCTGCTGGGCCATGGTGAATTGGGCGGTGCCGTTGCGCGCCTGGCTGAAGCCTTTGGCATGCGCGTGATCCTGGGCGCCATTCCAGGCCGTCCGGCCCGTGCCGATCGCGTATCGCTGGACGAGTTGCTGGCGCAGGTTGACGCACTGACCCTGCACTGCCCGCTCAACGAACACACCCGCGACTTTATCGGTGCCCGTGAACTCGCCTTGCTCAAGCCTGGCGCCTTCATCGTCAACACCGCCCGCGGTGGTCTGATCAATGAACAAGCCTTGGCCGATGCCCTGCGCAGCGGTCATCTGGGCGGCGCGGCGACCGATGTGTTGAGTGTCGAACCCCCAGTCAACGGCAACCCGCTGCTGGCCGGCGACATCCCGCGCTTGATCGTCACCCCGCACAACGCCTGGGGCAGCCGCGAAGCCCGGCAGCGGATCGTCGGCCAATTGATCGAAAACACTCAGGGCTTTTTCAGCGGCGCCCCGCTGCGTGTCGCCAGTTGATAAACTGCGCCCCTTTTCAAGGAGCAGACCATGGATCCGCGCAGTGAAGTACTGCTTCGCCAGGCCGAACTTTTTCAAGGCGACGTGCTGCTGGTGGGCTTGCCCGCCGATGACCTGCTGGGCCGCCTGCCCAATGCCCATGGCTGGAGCTGGCACGCCGGCGACCAGGCCGCGCTGGACGCACGTTTTGCCGAGCGCAGCCAGTTTGGTGTGAACGTGCCCGAGCGTTCGTTCGAGACCGCGGTGGTATTCCTGCCCAAGTCCAAGGACCTCACCGATTACCTGCTCAATGCCGTGGCGGCGCGTTTGCCCGGCAAGGAGTTGTACCTGGTGGGGGAGAAGAAAGGCGGCATCGAAAGCGCGGCCAAGCAACTGAACCCGTTCGGCAAACCGCGCAAGCTCGACAATGCGCGGCACTGCCAGTTGTGGCTGGTGACGGTGGCCAACGCCCCCGAGCCGGTAGAACTGGAGAGCCTGGCGCAGGTGTTCGAGGTGCCGCTGGCTGAGGGCCCGCTCAAGGTGGTGAGCCTGCCGGGCGTGTTCAGCCACGGTCGGCTGGATCGCGGTACCGCATTGCTGCTGGAGCATCTGGACAAGTTGCCGAGCGGTCACTTGCTGGATTTCGGTTGTGGCGCGGGTGTGCTCGGGGCAGCGGTCAAGCGTCGCTACCCGCATAACACGGTGACAATGCTCGACGTGGATGCCTTTGCCGCTGCCAGCAGTCGCCTGACACTGGCGGCCAATGGCCTGGAAGCCGAGGTGTTGACCGGTGATGGCATCGACGCTGCTCCGATGAATCTGAACGCTATTCTGAGCAACCCGCCGTTCCACGTCGGGGTGCACACCGATTATTTCGCCACCGAGAACCTGCTACGAAAAGCGGCCAAACATCTGGCAAAAGGCGGCGAACTTCGCTTGGTAGCCAACAGCTTCCTGAAGTATCAGCCGCTGATTGAAGAGCATCTTGGGGTGTGCGCAATCAAGGCAGAAGGTCAGGGTTTTCGCATTTACCGTGCCAAGCGCGGCTGAGATCTTTTTCCAAAAGAAGGCTTGCCGAATGGATTTTGCCTAGGCAGAATCCGCTCCGTCCTAGGGGAGTAGTCTCCCACGAGCGCCACGCTCGTCCGGCATACGTCAACATACTTGGTCAACAGGCCATGGCGTATGCGACCCAGGAGTCCGCACAGACGGACCGGGGTTTGACAAGACCTATGACACGAACACCTTACCCGGGGCGGGAAGGCTGTACGTGTCATAGCCGTGTCGACCCGCCCCTGGAACTTACCTGATGCTGGATTCTCTGCTCGTCCCTACTGCAATCGTTGCCTTGGCCGAAATTGGCGACAAGACGCAACTGCTCGCACTCATTCTCGCTGCACGCTTTCGCAAACCCTGGCCGATCATCGCCGGCATCGTTGCCGCGACCCTGGCCAACCATGCGGCCGCCGGTGCCGTGGGGGCCTGGTTCGGGAGTTTCTTCTCGGATGCGGTGCTGCACTGGATACTCGCGGCGAGCTTCTGCGCCACGGCGCTGTGGACCCTGGTGCCCGACAAGCTCGACGATGACGAAGCCAGCACTTCCCGCAAGTTCGGGCCCTTCCTGACCACGCTGATCGCATTCTTCCTCGCGGAAATCGGCGACAAGACCCAGATCGCTACCGTGATGCTCGCGGCGCAATACCCGGAACTGTGGCTGGTAATTATCGGCACGACCCTGGGCATGTTGATTGCCAACGTGCCGGTGGTGCTGGCGGGTAATTTTGCCGCGGACAAATTGCCGCTGACGCTGATTCGTCGACTGGCGGCTACGGCATTCTTCATCCTGGCCATTGTTGCGGTGTACAAGGCCATGCAGAGCAGTGGCTGGATCTAAACGCAACCCCATATGAGGGCTGGGCTTTGGTGGGAGCTGGCTTGCCTGCGATAGCATCACCTCGGTGCAACTGACACACCGAGGTGCCTGCATCGCGGGCAAGCCCGACTCCCACACAAGCCGGGCCCCCACATTCAGATTTGCATTTCAGCCTTATAAATCAGGATTTTTTCGCCTGCTGATACAACGGCATCACCTTCGGAATCGCCGCCTGCAACGAGGCGATCCGGCTGTCGGAGGCAGGGTGGGTGCTCATGAATTCAGGTGGCGAGCCTTCCGAAGCCTTGGCCATTTTGTTCCACAGGGTAATCGCCGCGTTCGGGTTGTAACCGGCACGCGCCGACAACTCCAGGCCGATCAGGTCCGCTTCGTTTTCATTGCTGCGGCTGTTGGGCAAGGTCATGCCGTAGTTGGCCACGGTATCGGCCAGCGCCAGGCTGTCCTGACCGAGGCCGAACAAGGCACCGGCCCCCTGCTTCGCCATTTCGATACCGTAGGCCTTGGACATGGCTTCGCGGCCGTGTTCACGCAAGGCGTGGGCAATTTCATGGCCCATCACGGCGGCGAGTTCGTCGTCGGTCAACTTGAGATTGTCGATCAGCGCGCTGTAGACAAAGATCTTGCCGCCAGGCCCGCAGTTGGCGTTCATCTCGTCACTTTTGATCAGGTTCACTTCCCACTTCCACTGCGCCGCATCCGGGCGGAAGGTGGGCGCCTGGGCGATCAGGCGGTTGGCAATCGCCTGCACGCGCTTGGCGTTGGCGCTGGTCTTGTCCACCAGGCCCTTGCCGCTGGCTTCACCCAGGGTCTGCTGGTAGGACTGCGCATACATCTGGTCGACTTCCTGGCTCGACAACATGCTGAACATGTACTGCTTGCGCTCAACCCCCACGGCGCCGCCGCTGGTGGTGTTGACCGACTGACAACCGGCGAGCAACAAAGCCGCGCCCAACGCACATACCGCCACTGTCTTTTTCATCAACCTGCTCCCTGAAAACATGGCGCGTATCGTAGTCGGCCAATTGTATCGACGCCAGATACAACAGACGTATAGCCACCTGATTTCAGATACATCCCACACTGCCGCAAAAAATTCACAAACGCTGGCAACCATTCCATTTACGACATTCGCCCATCCGGCACAGCCATTTTGAGGTAATGGCCCTCATGTCTCCCCCGCCCGCGGCCGATATACACAAGCAGCCAATCTCCCCCTGCGTTCGGAGCCGTCATGAAGTTCAAGTCGATTCAATTTTCTGTCGCGGCACTGGCCGGGGCCATTGTCCTGAGCGTGGTGGCGGTGTTGGTGCTGTATGCCTTGTTCGCCGGGGCGCGCACCCAGGAGATGGTGCAGGAACGCACCCAGGGTCAATTCGAACAAATCATCGAGCAGCGCCTGACCGCCCTGGCGCAAACCCAGGCGACGCTGATCCAGCGCGAACTCGAAGCACCGCTGGTGACGGCCAAGGGCCTGGCCACCGCCAACGCCCTGATGGGCATGAAAGACGCCAACGGCAACCCGCAACTGGCGGTCTCCCGTGAACAACTGATCAACCTGATCCACGAAACCGTGGTGCGTAACCCGAAGATTCTCGGCGCCTATATAGGCTGGGAAGCCAACGCCATCGACCACAACGATGCTGCCTACGTCAACAGCCCGGTGGTCGGCATCGAAACCAACGGCCGCTTCCTGCCGTGGTGGTTCCGCAATGCCGACGGCAGCCTGGGCCTGGATAAACTGGCTGACGTGGCCGACCAGACCATCCTGTCCACCGGCGTGCGCGCCAGTGAGTACTACCTGTGTTCCAAGGAAAGCAAAAAGCCCTGCGCCATCGATCCGGCCCCTTATAAAGTCGGGAATGCGATGGTGATGCTCGCCTCGTTTATCGAACCAATCATGATCGACGGCACCTTTCAGGGCATCGTCGGCGCCGACCTGTCGGTGAACTTCATCCAGGAAATGCTCACCAAGGCTGATCAGAATTTGTACAACGGTGCTGGTGAACTGGCGCTGATTTCCAGCAACGGCCGCCTGGTGGCCTACACCAAGGACGCCAGCAAGCTCGGGGAAAAGGCCAGCGACCTGCTGGACAGCAACGAACTGGCCAACCTCGGCCAACTGAAGATCGGCGAGGTGCGCTACGACGTGGACAAGCAACACGGGCATATCGAGCTGTTCCTGCCGTTCAACATCGGCCAGACCGACGCCCGCTGGACCCTGCTCCTGCAACTGCCCCTGAGTGCGGTAATGGCCGACCTGCAGGCGATGCAGCACGACCTCGACGCCCAGCGCAAAACCGATATTTTCGGCATGGCCGTGGCCGGGCTGCTGATCGCCGGCATCGGCTTGCTGGTGATCTGGCTGGTGGGCCACGGCATTGCCCGGCCGCTCAAGCAAATGGTGGCGATGCTCAATGACATCGCCCAGGGCGAAGGCGACCTGACCCGGCGCCTGACCAGTGATCGCGCCGACGAACTGGGGGCGATTGCCAGCGGCTTCAATACATTCCTGGCCAAGTTGCAGGGGATGATTACCCAGGTGGTGAGTTCGGTGCAGAAGGTCAGCGACTCCTCGGAGCACACCGCCGACATCGCGATTCGTACCAACCAGGGCGTGCACAAGCAAATGGTCGAGATCGACCAGGTGGCTACCGCCGTGCACGAGATGACCGCGACCGCACAGGACGTGGCGCGCAACGCCACCCAGGCCGCACAGGCCGCCAGCCACGCTGATCAAGCGGCGAGCCAGGGCATGCAGATTGTGCGCGACACCTCCACCTCCATCGGCGCCCTCGCCGAGGAAATCGGCAAGGCGGTCGGTGTGGTGCAGGCGCTGGCCAAGGACAGCGAGAACATCAATGCCATCCTCACGGCGATTCGCGGGATTGCCGAGCAGACCAACCTGCTGGCGCTCAACGCGGCAATCGAAGCCGCACGGGCCGGAGAACAGGGACGCGGGTTTGCGGTGGTGGCCGACGAGGTGCGCAACCTCGCGCAGAAGACCCAGAAGGCCACCGAAGAAATCCAGGCCATGATCCAGCAACTGCAGCAGGGCACCCGCGACGTGGTGCGGGTGATGGAAGACAGCCAGAACCGCACCGATGAAAGCGTGCAGCACGCGGCCAAGGCGGCTCAGGCGCTGGAGACCATTACCCGGGCGGTGTCGGTGATCAACGACATGAACACCCAGATCGCCAGCGCCGCCGAGGAACAGAGCGCGGTGGCCGAGGACATTAACCGTAACGTGATCAATATCGGACAGGTGGCCAATGAAGTGGCAGGCGGAGCGGATGAGTCGAGCGCGGCCAGCGCAGACCTGACCAAGCTGGCGGAACAGCAGCGGCGGTTGATCAATCAGTTCAAGGTTTGAGTCAAGCGGCGCCCTTTCGGGCGCCTTCGCGAGCAAGCCCGCTCCCACATTTGATCGCATTCCTTCAGTTGAAATGCAATCAAATGTGGGAGCGGGCTTGCTCGCGAAGAGGCCGGCCGATTCAACACAACGCTCAACCCGGCGTCAGGCACTCCGGTCCATTCAGCTTCGGATCGTTGACCATATTGGCCAGCACCCGCTCGCGCAACGCGGTGGGTTCACTGGCCAACAAGGCCTGCAAGGTGTGCAGCGGGGTCTCGGGGTTCAGCCAGGCTGCCTGCCCCGCCGCATCCAGAATCAACGGTCGGCGCTGACTCTGCGCCGCCTGGGTCACCACTGCCGTACTCAGCCACACCTGCTCCTGCACCGGATACGCCTCCCAGATCGCCGCAAAGAACAGTGTGCTGCCCTCCCCCGGCGTCAGCCAGTACGGGCGCTTGCGCTGGGTGCCGCGCCATTCGTAGAAACCATTGGCCGGCAGCAGGCAGCGGCGCTGGCGAAACGCTTCGCGAAACATCGGCTGTTCGGCAAGGGTTTCCGCCCGGGCATGGGCCGGTGTACGAGAGAGATCGGTCAGCCAGGGCGGCGTCAGGCCCCAGCGCGCCCGCGCCAGGGTGTGCTGGCCGTCGCTCAGGCGCTGGATCAGCACCGAGTCATTGGGAGAGATGTTCCACTGGGCCTGCTGGTCGGCCGGGAAGCCCGGCAAGGCAGCAAACGCGGGGTTCCAGCGAAACAGGGCATAACGTCCACACATGGGGCAACACGACTCTTGGAGAAACTGGCCGACAGCCTAACAGACCAGCACGTCGGGAAAGCTGTCGGGTTCATCACCGGGCAGTGGTTGCGCACCGTTGTAGGCGGTGATCAGCTCGCGGGCGTAGGCGGCCTGGTCGTTCTCCACCGCCAGCGCCAGCAGGCCATAGATCGGCAGTTCGCCGGTACCCCCGAGCAAATCGCGCCCCACCAGGTGCGCGGTGATGCCCTCGCTTTCGAGCATGCCTTGCAGCAGCTCGCCTTCCATCAGGTTTTCCGGCTCGTAGATTCGCTGCATGGGCGTACCTTTATTCGTTCTCGCTGCGCACGTTGAGCATCCATTCGTCGTCATGAACCTGCAGCTCGAAAACAATGGGCCGGCAGCACACCGGGCAGTCCTCAATATATTCCTGATCGCCCGCCGACAGGTCCAGTAGCGCCGTGACTACCTCTCCACAATAAGGACATTCGTACGACTCCTCTTCCATCGCGGTCTCCAAGGTGACTTGTGCGTATAATCGCCGGTCTATTTACAGGGCTATTTTTCGTCCCGGCCAATTGCCCGGACCACGCCCTGATATTTATTGTTCCAAACCTTTACTTACCCTAGCCGTTTCTAACAAGAGAGCATGATGGGCGAATTCGATACCATCCGACCTTACAACGACAGCGAAGTCCCGGCAGTGCTGGCCCGACTGTTCAGTGACAAGGCCTTTCTGGACATCCTGACCCACTTTCGCTTCCCGCGCTTTGCCGGCGCCTTCGGCTGGCTGCTCAAGCCGATGATCGCTCATAAACTGCGCCGTGAGTTCGCCGGCGTCACCACCGTGGCCACGCTGCAGGACAAAGTCGAGTTTTACGTCGACCACACCATCGAGCGGGCAACCGACGGCGTGACCTATACCGGCGTGGAGCAGTTCAAATCCGGCAGCGCCTACCTGTTCCTGGCCAACCACCGCGACATCGTGATGGACCCGGCCTTCGTCAACTACGCCGTGTATCACGCCGGCCTGCCGACGCCACGCATCGCCATCGGCGACAACCTGCTGCAAAAGCCGTTTGTCAGCGACCTGATGCGCCTGAACAAGAGTTTCATCGTGCACCGCTCGATCACCGGGCGCAAAGAGAAGATGGCGGCCTACCAGTTGCTGTCGGCCTACATCAACCATTCGATTCGCAACGACTGCCAGTCGATCTGGATCGCCCAGGCCGAAGGCCGCGCCAAGGATGGGGATGATCGCACCGAGTCGGCGATCCTCAAGATGTTCCACATGAGCCGCAAGGACGAGCCGTTCGCCGAAGTCATCCAGTCACTGAACCTGACGCCGGTGTCCATCAGCTACGAATACGACCCGTGCGACGCAGCCAAGGCCCGCGAGCTGTACATCCGCGCCACCACCGGCACCTACAGCAAGGCGCCGGGGGAAGATGACGTGAGCATCGCCCTGGGCATCACCGGCTACAAGGGCCGGGTACACGTCAACTTCGCGCCGCCGATCACCGAGGCGTTCGAAGACACCAAGCTGTTGGCGATCGAAATGGACCGGCAGATCCTGGGTGGGTATCGGTTGTTCCCGGTGCATTACCTGGCGTACGCCCAATGGAGCGATGCCGATCCGCAATTGCAGGTACCGACCGCAGCCGAGGTATTCCCGGCGGACGAGTTGGCCAAGGCGAAGGCAGAGTGGGAGCGGCGCTTGAATGCGTGCCCGGCCGAGCATCGGCCGTATCTGGTGTTGCAATACGCGACGCCGGTGAGGAATCAGTACCGGGTCAAGGCCGGGATTGCCCTGTAACCCGGTACCAGCAACAGCGCTCCCACAGTTGTTTTTAGGGTGTTCCTACAATCGGGTACTAAGAAAGGACACCAGCAACGCCAGCCCCAGACAGACAAACCCCAACCGGTAGAACAGGCGATAGGTACGCTGCGTCAACACGTCCAGATACAGCATCGGCTGATCAATGGCACGCAGTTCGCTTTGCGCGGCAAGGCGGGCCATCGCGCGCTGTTCATGCAGGCGCGTGACAAACAGCAGCCATGCCGCCGGGCAGGCCAGTAACAGGGCAAGGGAATTGAGCAGTAGTGCGGTCAGCGACATCGCAAACCTCGATGTATCAGTGTCTTGGTATCAATCCAGATACAAACCTGAATGATATGCGCCGCCTGCGCGTCATTACTCCTTCCCCATTGACGGCTAATGTATCCAGTAATTTACAGCGTCACCTGAACGTCACCTTAACAAGCCACTCTGTTGCCCTTCGAAAGCCCGGGAGCTTGTCATGTTGCACGCGCAGAACCAGGATCGGCTGTATCTGATTGCCCCAAGTGATGAGCAAGAGGCCCTGGTGGGCGGCCTCGCGTTCAATGTGCAGGACCGCCACTGGCTGGTGTATTGCGCCCTCGGCGGGCATCAACATGCCGACCTGCCGGAGCTGGACTTGCTCACTGGCGTGAGTGTGCTGGACTTTTATGTCGAAACGGCTGCATGAAAACGGCAGGCGTAAAAAAACCGGGCTCAGTGATGAGCCCGGTTTTTTGATCGTTCCCACGCGCCGCAAAGGAATGCCGACTGGGGCGCTCCGCGCCCGCCTGACGTTTACTGCGAGCTGAGCAGCGAACCGATGCTCGGGTCCTTGAACAGGCGCGTCAGGGCATCGCTCAACACGTCGCTGACCAGCTTGGTGTTGGTTTCCTGGTTCGGCGCCATGCCGAAGCGCTGGTCCAGGGATGCGCCGTAACGGCCGCTGTAGCGACGGGTACCGGCAGTCACGTCGGACTTGAAGGTCGCGCCGATGGTGGCTTCAGTCACGTACAGGCCTTCCTTGGGCGACTGATACTTCAGCTCGGCCAGGGTGATGGTCAGTTGTGGCGCACCTGGCGAGTTGGAAGGGGTGAAGCCCAACAGGCGCACGGCCGCTTCGGCCTGGGCTTGCAGCTTGGGCAGCACGTCCGCACCGGTCACCGTAATGGCGCTGGTTTCCGGGTACAGGCCGCCACGGGTGCCGAGGGTCGGCGACGGACGACCGTCAACCACACGCACCGACACCGGCTGGCCATGGCCGACAGGCGCCAGCTGGGTGGTGATTTTCGGTTGCGGGCTGAGTTGTTGCGGGCTGTGGGCGCAGCCAACCAGGGTCAAACTGGTCACAGTGATCAAACCGAACAACAGGCGTTGCAACATACTCATTTCTCCAGGACTAGATGCAAACAGGGCGCCAGTATAACGGTGAGCGCTCGCCACTCACCAGAATTCCTGAACGGCGCCTGAACTGTCGGCGAAATTACAATTTTCACACAGAACCGTCACCTCAATGTCATGCCAGACTGCCAACCTTCGCAGCATGTAACGAACCGGGTACACAGCCATGCGCCTTCTCAAATCTTTGTTCTTTTCCCACGCCAGCCATCGCCACTTCGCCCTGCTCGACGCCCAAGGCTGCTGCCAGGCTTTCAAGCAGTGCAGCCTGCCGCCCGTCGGTGAAGGCTGGGTCGAAGTCGAAGAGACCCGCCTGAGCTGGATGCACCGTCCGCTGCCCGCCAGCGCGCGCGTCAGCCCCCGGGTTTCGCAGCCACAGGCACGGCACGCGTTGGCCTCCTGACCAGACTGCTAATAAAAGTCATTAAACACGTCCATTTGCGCGCATTTCTTCGCTACAATCTCCCCCCGATTATAAGGACGTCTCCTGATCGGGCCTCGCAGCATCGCTAATGCACTTGTATTAGCTCCCCCGCACCGCCCACAGAGAGCCGCCCACACAGATCGTGTGAAGCTGGCGAGCTTGCTGTTTTCTCTGCAAACCATCGTCTTTACCCGAATCTGCCAGAGCTGCCATGCGCTCGGCCACTTGAGTTGTTTGCCCGTTTTGCCGCTTGCCGGCAGTGATTTCGGGCCAGGTGCCAGGCTGGGGCAGCCCTTTTTTGAGGTTCACGTCTTCAAAAGAGCGTGAAAAAAACGGGTTTTCACAACTTCACAAGAGTGTGGCGAGCAAATGAATAGTTTTGCGTTTGTACAAGCACCATCAGCGTCTGGAACAGCCCCACCACACAGGACCGAGCACTCCTCAAGAACCGGAGCTTGAAGCCTGTCCGCTACGGATTTGGTTGCACGATCGGACGAGCTTGACCATAAGTCGAATTGCCACAGGCGCCCTTAAATGCGTTCATACGCAGATCAGGCCCGGTCGGCAGCGTCCGCTTGCGATAAATTGCGAAGAATCGGACATGGCGATCCTGGCCATGGGTAACCTGGGGCATCACGTGAACCGCCCCGTCACTCCTGGCAGCCATGCCGTCAATTTGGTGCTGCAGATTTTGGAGACGCGTTAAATGGCGCATAACGAAGCAGTCGACGTAGTACTGGTAGGTGCGGGCATCATGAGTGCCACCCTCGCCGTACTGCTCAAAGAGCTCGACCCCGGCCTCAAGCTGGAAGTCGTTGAGCTGATGGATTCGGGTGCCGCGGAAAGTTCCAACCCGTGGAACAACGCCGGTACCGGCCACGCCGGGCTGTGTGAGCTGAACTACACACCGCAGGCCGCCGACGGCTCCATCGACATCAAGAAAGCCGTGCACATCAACACCCAATTCGAGGTGTCGAAGCAGTTCTGGGCCTACCTGACCAAGAAAGGCACCTTTGGCTCGTCCAAATCCTTTATCAGCCCCGTGCCGCACCTGAGCTTCGTACAGGGCGAGAAAGGCGTGTCGTTCCTCAAGAAACGCTTTGAAACCCTCAGCCAGCACCACGCGTTCTCGGACATGCACTACACCGAAGACCGCAGCGAGATGGCCGAGTGGATGCCGCTGATGATGCCCGGCCGCCCACTGGACGAAAAAATCGCCGCCACCCGCGTGATGAACGGCACCGACGTCAACTTCGGCGCCCTGACCAACCAGTTGCTCTCGCACCTGACCAGCGCCCCGGATGCCCAGGTCAAGTACAGCAAGCGCGTCACCGGCCTCAAGCGCAACGGCGCCGGCTGGACCGTGAGCATCAAGGACGTCAACAGCGGCAATTCCCGTGATGTGGACGCCAAGTTCGTGTTCCTCGGCGCCGGTGGCGCGGCCCTGCCGCTGTTGCAAGCCTCGGGCATCGAGGAAAGCAAGGGCTTCGGCGGCTTCCCGGTCAGCGGCCAGTGGCTGCGTTGCGACAACCCGGAAGTGGTCAAGCACCACCAGGCCAAGGTCTACAGCCAGGCAGCCGTGGGTTCGCCACCGATGTCGGTGCCGCACCTCGACACCCGTGTGGTCGACGGCAAGAAATCCCTGCTGTTCGGGCCATACGCCGGTTTCACCACCAAGTTCCTCAAGCACGGCTCGTTCCTTGACCTGCCCATGTCGATTCGTGCCGGCAACATCGGCCCGATGCTGGCCGTGGCCCGGGACAACATGGACCTGACCAAGTACCTGGTCAGCGAGGTGCGCCAGTCCATGGAGCAGCGCCTGGAATCCCTGCGTCGCTTCTACCCTGAGGCAAAAGCCGAAGACTGGCGCCTGGAAGTGGCCGGCCAACGGGTGCAGATCATCAAGAAAGACCCGAAGAAAGGCGGCGTGCTGCAATTCGGTACCGAACTGGTTGCGGCCAAGGACGGTTCGCTGGCCGCCCTGCTGGGCGCGTCCCCAGGTGCTTCGGTGACCGTGTCGATCATGCTGGAACTGATCGAACGCTGCTTCCCGACGAAAGCGGCCGGTGAGTGGGCCGCCAAGCTGCACGAGATCTTCCCGGCTCGGGAAAAGGTCCTGGAGACCGATGCCGAGCTGTATCGCAAGATCAACACGCAGAACAACATCAGCCTGGAACTGGTTGAGCAGAGCAGCGAGACCGAAAGCTACGCTTGAGCGTCGTGACGCAGAGTGTCAGTGGACGCATTCCCACGCAGAGCGTGGGAACGAAAAACGCCCCAATGGGGCGTTTTTTTTCGTCCGCAACAATCAGCCGCGGGCTTGTTCGATCAGCTCGATGTACTCGGCGGCGTTGCGCTGGTCCTTGATCACTTCAACGAAGGTCAGGCCATGCTCGTCCTTGCCATCGAGGTCCAGACCGGCTTCCTTGAAGAAAACCAGGAAGCGTTCGAAGTCGTCGATACGCAGGCCGCGGTAGGCCTTGATCAGTTTGTGCAGGGACGGCGAAGTGGCGTCTACCGGCTCGAAATCCAGGAACAGCTTGATTTGCTCGTCGCCGATTTCATCACCAATCACCTGTTTCTTATCTTTACGCATTACCGACTCCAGCCTGCAGACATTTACACGGGAAAAGCAGTTTACCTGCGGCACCGCGGCTTCGAAAGCTACGCGAACCAATGTGGGAGCCGGCTTGCCTGCGATAGCGGTGCATCAGTGCCAGATGGGCCAACGGACCCACCGCTATCGCAGGCAAGCCAGCTCCCACATTGACTGTATTTACACCGCCGAATGCGCGTCGGCTGGATTATTTGGCGCGCACCGCCCCGGTGTGCAAATCGGCCCAGATATGGCCGTTGGCGTAAGTGAGGAACTGCACATAGACCGTGTCGTTGCGCAGCAGATCGACGATCACCCGATACTGGGTCATCGGGTACGACAAGGTCAGGGTTTTGCTTTTATCGTCGAACACCGGCTTTTTCAGGCTTTTGCTTTCGGCATCGAAATTGAGGATCACCTGGGCGATGGTCGCGCCTTTGTTCAGGGACTTGCCCTTGAGGCGGATCATCAACGGCGAGGTCACCGGGATCGGCTGCTGGGTGGATTGGCGCTGGTTACCCACCACCACCGAATACTCGGTGACTTGCAGCAATTGCTGCTGGTCCGGGGTTTCGGCGCGCAGGGCCAGGTCGTCGGGCGGCAGGAATTGGCTGTGCAGCGGCGCCGGAGCAGCCGCCAGGGGCAAACTGAGGGTCAGCGCCAGGGAGGCGCAGGTGCGAATCAACAGGCTCATGAACAGCTCCAGACGCAGGGGCCAAGCACGATAGCATGACAACCCTGCGCCTGAATCCCGCTTACATCCCTTTGACGGCGTAGATCCCATTGGCGTTGCGCCAGTAGCCTTTGTAGTCCATGCCGTAACCGAAGATGTAACGGTCAATGCACGGCAGGCCCACGTAATCGGCTTTCAGGTCCGGACGGGCCTTGCGGTCGTGGTCCTTGTCGATCAGCACGGCAGTGTGCACCTTGCGCGCGCCGGCGTGTTTACAGAAGTCGATGATCGCGCCCAGGGTGTGACCTTCGTCGAGGATGTCGTCGATGATCAGCACGTCGCGGTCGATGAACGAGACTTCCGGCTTGGCTTTCCAGAACAGGTCGCCGCCACTGGTTTCATTGCGATAGCGAGTGGCGTGCAGGTAGGACGCTTCCAGCGGGAATTGCAGGTGGGTGAGCAATTTACCGGCGAAAATCAGGCCACCGTTCATCACGCAAAAGACCACCGGGTTGGTGTCGGCCATTTCACGGGAGATGTGCGCGCCGACCTTGGCGATGGCCTCTTCGACTTGCGCTTCGGTGTACAGGCAGTCAGCCTCGCGCATGATTTGACGGATATGCTCGAGATCAGCGGACATGGCGCTCTCCAAGGGGGTGCTGTGGCAAGAAAAGCGGGCAAAGGTACGCATGTGAGGCCCAACGTTCAAGCCTTAATGGACTAACGTACTAGATGTCTATAGGACAACACCCTCGGATAGATTAATCTAGGCCGGTTTTTTTGCCCGCCGCCGGAGCCTTTCCCCATGCCCATCCGTGAGATCCGCCATCCGCTGATCCGACATAAACTCGGCCTTATGCGCCGCGCCGACATTAGCACGAAGAACTTCCGTGAGCTTGCTCAGGAAGTCGGAGCGCTGCTCACCTACGAGGCGACCAAAGACCTGCCCCTGGAAAACTACGAGATCGCCGGTTGGTGTGGTCCCGTCCAGGTCGAGAAAATCGCCGGCAAGAAGATTACCGTGGTGCCGATCCTGCGTGCCGGTATCGGCATGCTCGAAGGCGTGCTCAGCCTGATCCCGGGTGCCAAGGTCAGCGCCGTAGGCGTGGCCCGCAACGAAGAGACGCTGCAGGCCCACACCTACTTGGAAAAACTGGTACCGGAAATCGACGAGCGCCTGGCGATGATCATCGACCCGATGCTCGCCACCGGCAGCTCCATGGTTGCCACCATCGACCTGCTGAAAAAAGCCGGTTGCAAGGACATCCGCGCCATGGTGCTGGTGGCCGCTCCCGAAGGCATCGCCGCCGTCGAGAAAGCCCACCCGGACGTGTTGATCTACACCGCATCCATCGATGAACGCCTGAATGAACATGGCTACATCATCCCGGGCCTGGGCGATGCCGGCGACAAGATCTTCGGTACCAAGCAGAAGGACGCGTGACCATGCAGGATGAGTTCAACGACCCGCTTTGGCGCCAGATCCTGTCTGGCGCACAGATGCTCTTCGTAGCATTTGGCGCGCTGGTGTTGATGCCGCTGATCACCGGTCTCGATCCAAACGTCGCCCTGTTTACCGCAGGCTTGGGCACCTTGTTGTTCCAGGTGGTTACCGGGCGCCAGGTACCGGTGTTCCTGGCGTCGAGCTTTGCGTTTATCACCCCGATCATTCTCGCCAAGGGCCAGTTCGGCCTCGCGGCGACCATGGGCGGCGTGATGGCGGCCGGCTTCGTTTACACCTTCCTGGGCCTGGCCGTGAAGATCAAGGGCACCGGTTTCATCGACCGGCTGCTGCCGCCGGTGGTGATCGGGCCGGTGATCATTTCCATTGGCCTGGCCATGGCGCCGATTGCGGCCAATATGGCGATGGGCAAGGCCGGTGACGGCAGTGAGTTGATCCACTACCAGACCGCCATGCTGATCTCGATGCCGGCGCTGCTGACCACGCTGATCGTGGCGGTGTTCGGCAAAGGCATTTTCCGCCTGGTGCCGATCATCTCCGGCGTGCTGGTGGGTTTCGCCATGTCGTTCTACTTCGGCGTAGTCGACACCGCGAAGATCGCCGCCGCACCGTGGTTCGCCCTGCCCCACTTCACCGCGCCGGAATTCAACTGGCAGGCGATCCTGTTTATCGTCCCGGTGGCCCTGGCCCCGGCGATCGAACACATCGGTGGTGTGATTGCGGTGGGCAGCGTGACCGGTCGCGACTACCTGAAGAAGCCTGGCCTGCACCGCACCCTGCTGGGTGACGGGATCGCCACCACCGCTGCCGGCCTGTTCGGCGGCCCGCCCAACACGACCTACGCGGAAGTGACGGGCGCGGTGATGCTGACCAAGAACTACAACCCGAAGATCATGACCTGGGCGGCGGTGTTTGCCATCAGCCTGGCGTTTATCGGCAAGTTCGGCGCGCTGCTGCAAAGCATTCCAGTCCCGGTAATGGGCGGGATTCTGTGCCTGCTGTTCGGCTCGATTGCCGCAGTGGGGATGAACACCCTGATCCGCCACAAGATCGACCTTGGCGAAGCGCGCAACCTGGTGATTGTGTCGGTGACCCTGGTGTTCGGGATTGGCGGTGTGCTGGTAGGCACCGGCACTGGCCCGGATGACTTTGGCCTGAAGGGTATCGCCCTGTGTGCGGTGGTAGCGATTGCGTTGAATCTGCTGCTGCCGGGCAATGATGGCTGGAAGAACAGGAAGCCGGATGAGCCGCTGATCTAACTGCCAACGCAAAACCAATGTGGGAGCGGGCTTGCTCGCGAATGCAGTGTGTCATTCAGCACATCAGTGACTGAACCACCGCATTCGCAAGCAAGCCCGCTCCCACATTTTTTTGAGTTTCAGTGTGGCTTACAGCTCGCCCAACGCATCGATCAGCGCCTGGTTCTGCTCCGGCGTGCCAATACTGATCCGCAGGAACTGGGCAATCCGCTCCTGCTTGAAGTGCCGCACAATCACCCCCTGCTCCCGCACCTTGGCTGCCAGCCCGGCAGCGTCGTGCCCTGGATGCCGGGCAAAGATGAAGTTGGCCGCCGACGGCAGTACTTCAAACCCCTTGGCCTGCAGTTGCGCCACCAGCTTTTCACGGCTATCGATCACCAACTTGCAGGTATTCCGGAAGTATTCGCGGTCTTCAAAAGCGGCGGCCGCGCCGACAATCGCCAGACGGTCCAGCGGGTAGGAGTTGAAGCTGTTCTTGACCCGCTCCAGCGCCTCGATCAGGTCCGGGTGGCCCACGGCCAGGCCCACCCGCAAACCGGCCAGGGAGCGCGACTTGGAGAGGGTCTGGGTCACCAGCAGGTTCGGGTAACGGTCCACCAGGCTGATGGCGGTCTCGCCGCCGAAGTCGATATAGGCTTCATCGACCACCACCACCGAGTCCGGGCTGGCCTTGAGGATTTGCTCCACGGCGTCCAGCGCCATCACGCAACCGGTCGGCGCGTTCGGGTTCGGGAAGATGATCCCACCGTTGGGCCTGGCGTAGTCCGACACGCGGATCTGGAACTGTTCATCCAGCGGCACTGCGTCGAAGGCAATGCGGTACAGGCCGCAGTACACCGGGTAGAAGCTGTAGCTGATGTCCGGGAACAGCAGCGGCAGGTCGTGCTGGAACAAACCGTGGAAGATGTGCGCCAGGACTTCATCGGAGCCGTTGCCGAGGAACACCTTGCCCGCGTCGATCCCGTAGTACTTGGCCACCGCCTGCTTGAGCAGGTCGCTGTTGGGGTCCGGGTACAAACGCAGATTGTCGTTCAGCTCGGCCTGCATGGCAGCCAGCGCCTTGGGCGATGGGCCGTAGGGGTTTTCATTGGTGTTGAGTTTTACCAGCTTGGTCAGCTTCGGTTGCTCACCGGGCACGTAAGGCACGAGATCCTTGACGAGCGGGCTCCAGAATTTGCTCATGTTTCAGTTCCCCTGCTTATCGTCAACGATGCGGTATTCGGCGCTGCGGGCGTGGGCGGTCAGCGACTCGCCACGGGCCAGCACGGAAGCGGTCTTGCCCAACTCCGACGCGCCCTCTGGCGAGCAGAAGATGATCGACGAGCGCTTCTGGAAGTCATATACGCCCAGCGGCGAGGAGAACCGCGCAGTGCCCGACGTGGGCAGCACGTGGTTGGGACCTGCGCAGTAGTCGCCCAGGGCTTCGCTGGTGTGGCGGCCCATGAAGATCGCGCCGGCGTGGCGAATCAGCGGCAACCAGGCTTGTGGGTCGGCGACGGACAACTCCAGGTGTTCCGGGGCGATGCGGTTGGCCACTTCGATGGCTTGCTCCATGTCGCGGACCAGGATCAGGGCGCCACGGCCATTGATCGACTTCTCGATGATCTCGGCGCGCTCCATGGTCGGCAGCAGCTTGGCGATGCTGGCGGCGACCTTGTCCAGGAATTCGGCATCCGGGCTGACGAGGATCGCCTGGGCGTCTTCGTCGTGCTCGGCCTGGGAGAACAGGTCCATGGCGATCCAGTCCGGGTCGGTCTGGCCGTCACACACCACGAGGATTTCCGAAGGGCCGGCGATCATGTCGATGCCGACCTGGCCAAATACATGGCGCTTGGCCGTGGCCACGTAGATGTTGCCCGGGCCAACCACCTTGTCGACCTTCGGCACGCTTTCGGTGCCAAAGGCCAGGGCCGCTACCGCTTGGGCGCCACCGATGGTGAACACGCGATCAACGCCCGCGATGCAGGCCGCTGCCAGCACCAGTTCGTTGATTTCGCCGCGCGGCGTAGGTACCACCATGACCACCTCGGTCACGCCGGCCACCTTGGCCGGAATCGCGTTCATCAGTACCGAGGACGGGTACGACGCTTTGCCGCCCGGCACGTACAGGCCGGCACGGTCCAGCGGCGTGACCTTCTGGCCCAGTACGGTGCCGTCGGCCTCGGTGTAGCTCCAGGAATCCTGTTTCTGTTTCTCGTGGTAGCTGCGCACCCGCGCGGCCGCCACTTCCAGGGCTTCGCGCTGGGGCGCGGTGATGCGGGTCAAGGCCAGTTCCAGGCGTTCGCGGGGCAGGATCAGGTCGGCCATGGAGGCGACATCCAGGCCATCGAACTGCCGGGTAAAATCAACCAGCGCCGCGTCAC
Source organism: Pseudomonas sp. P7758 (assembly GCF_013386485.1). Lineage (NCBI taxonomy): Bacteria > Pseudomonadati > Pseudomonadota > Gammaproteobacteria > Pseudomonadales > Pseudomonadaceae > Pseudomonas > Pseudomonas sp. P7758. Next base: position 75,120 of record NZ_JACARS010000017.1, read on the forward strand.
CGCGCTCGCGCACGGCCTTGATGATGTCGAGCACCCGCTGGTTGACCGAATCGTCGGACACGCTTTCCCAGCTCAGCAGATGATCCAGATGATGGGCGAAATCCGGGTCGGCAGCGTTGAGTCGGGCAATTGCAGTGGACGTGGTCATAGCGAGGGCCTCATAGGAATGGCAAAAATGCTCAGGCGCCGAAAGTTAGCAGTCGATCCGCTTGGGCACCTGAGAATTCTGGCTATGAGGCGGATAGACGGGCGCGGCTTGGGGCCGCGCGGGTGAGTCAACCGCGGTGTCGAGACTCCACTGCCTTGCGCAGGGTGTCGATCAACGCCTGGATACGGGCGTGCTGCATTTTCATCGAAGCTTTGTTGACGATCAGCCGGGAGCTGATGTCGGCGATAAAGTCCTGGGGCTCCAGGCCGTTGGCGCGCAGGGTGTTGCCGGTGTCGACCACGTCGATGATCTTGTCGGCCAGGCCGATCAGCGGTGCCAGCTCCATCGAGCCGTAAAGCTTGATGATGTCGACCTGGCGGCCTTGCTCGGCGTAGTAACGCTTGGCAACGTTGACGAACTTGGTCGCCACCCGCAGGCGGCCTTTAGGCTCGACGTCACCGACGCGGCCGGCGGTCATCAGCTTGCACAGGGCGATACGCAGGTCCAGCGGCTCGTACAGGCCCTGGCCGCCGTATTCCATCAACACGTCTTTGCCCGCGACGCCGAGGTCGGCCGCGCCATGTTCAACGTAAGTTGGCACATCGGTGGCACGCACGATCAGCAGGCGAACGTCGTCCTGGGTCGTGGGAATGATCAGCTTGCGGCTCTTGTCCGGATTCTCGGTCGGCACGATGCCCGCTTCAGCCAGAAGCGGCAAAGTGTCGTCAAGGATGCGGCCCTTGGACAGTGCGATGGTCAACATGGGAAACGTCAGTCCTTCATCAGGCTATTGCTGTCCGGTCGCAATCGGCGCCAGACACAGATCGAGGCCATTACAGCCTCGACTTGAAACAAATCAGCTAACAGCATACATCGTCATGTGGCGAGGGAGCTTGCTCCCGCTGGGGCGCGAAGCGGCCCTGATCTTTGTTTAAAAAGACTGGGACTGCTGCGCAGTCCAGCGGGAGCAAGCTCCCTCGCCACAATGAACGTGTTTGCAGTTCCTGGAACTAGCCCGGTACGCGGCGGATTTTCGCGCCGAGCATCTGCAGCTTCTCTTCGATGCACTCGTAACCACGGTCTATGTGGTAGATGCGGTCGATGAGGGTGTCGCCGTCAGCGCACAACGCCGAGATCACCAGGCTGGCGGAGGCACGCAGGTCGGTAGCCATCACTGGCGCGCCCTTGAGCTTCTCGATACCGGTCACGATGGCGGTGTTGCCTTCGACCTGGATCTTGGCGCCCATGCGGTGCAGCTCGTACACGTGCATGAAGCGGTTTTCGAAGATGGTCTCGATCACGGCACCGGTGCCTTCGGCAATCGCGTTCAGGGAAATGAACTGCGCCTGCATGTCGGTCGGGAACGCCGGGTACGGAGCGGTACGCACGTTAACGGCTTTTGGCCGCTTGCCATGCATGTTCAGCTCGATCCAGTCTTCACCGGTGGTGATCTCGGCGCCGGCTTCCTTGAGTTTTTCCAGGACGGCTTCGAGGATGGTCGGATCAGTGTCCTTGACCTTGACACGGCCACCGGTGACGGCAGCCGCGACCAGGTAGGTACCGGTCTCGATGCGGTCCGGCATCACTTTGTAGGTAGCCGAATGCAGGCGTTTCACGCCATCAATGGTGATGGTGTCGGTGCCGGCGCCGGTGATGTTGGCACCCATGGCGATCAGGAAGTTGGCCAGGTCGACCACTTCCGGCTCGCGCGCGGCGTTTTGCAGCACGCTGCGGCCATTGGCCAGGGCAGCGGCCATCATGATGTTCTCGGTACCGGTCACACTGACGGTATCAAAGAAGAAGTTTGCGCCACGCAGGCCGCCTTCCGGCGCCTTGGCCTTGATGTAGCCGCCTTCGACGTCAATGGTTGCACCCATGGCTTCGAGGCCACGGATGTGCAGGTCCACCGGACGCGAGCCGATGGCGCAACCGCCAGGCAGTGCGACTTCGGCTTCGCCGAACCGGGCAACCATCGGGCCCAGTACCAGGATCGAGGCGCGCATGGTTTTCACCAGCTCGTACGGTGCGATCAGGGTCTTGATGGTGCGCGGGTCGATTTCGACGCTGAGTTTCTCGTCGATCACCGGCTCGATGCCCATGCGACCGAACAACTCGATCATGGTGGTGATGTCATGCAGGTGCGGCAGGTTGGCCACGGTAACCGGGCCATCGCACAGCAAGGTCGCTGCCAGGATCGGCAGGGCGGAGTTCTTCGCCCCGGAAATACGGATCTCGCCATCAAGACGAGCACCGCCGGTAATAATCAATTTATCCATAAGAATCTCGACGCCTTGGGGGCTCAGGTGCGCTCGGCCCAGGCCGCGCGGCTGAAAAATTTCATAGTGACCGCATGGATGCTGCCATCGGTGATCCACGGGTTCAAATGGGCATAGATCTGCTGCTGACGCTTGACCGGGCTCAATGCCGCCAGTTCATCGCTAATCACGTTCAGCTGGAAATTGCAGCCTTCGCCCTCAACTTCAACATTAGTTTCGGGCAGCTTTCCTTCAAGGAAGCTTTTAACTTCTAGGGCCTGCATGATCAACCTCTATGGGCGCCCAGTGCGCGCGGGTCGCACATCATACAAAAAAGCCCCGCGCCTGCGAACCCCGCATAGCAGGACTCTGACGGGGGGCTTCTTTAATAATGTGTATTAAGGATGCGCCAACAGCTCGGTCAGACCGGAAACCTCAGCGATTTCACGCATGTCTTCGGGCAATGCACGAATGCTCACCGGCTTTTTGACGGCCTGCGCATCGCGCATGAAACACAGCAGCAACGACAAGCCGACGCTGCTGGACTTCACCACCGCCGAGCAATCCAGCACCAGCGCAGGAGCGGTACTGGCATTGATCAGCGCCTGGCCCTGGTTGCGCAGGGCGGGCCCAGTGCTGTAATCCAGCACGCCGCTGAGCAACAGCTCACCGGACTCGCCAAGGCGAATGGCCGACTCGGTCATTGGGCAGGCTTCCCGGCAGCTTTGTCGGTTTCTTCCTTGGCCTTGGCCACTTCACCGGCCCAACCGTTGATGGTTTTGTCCAGGTCGTTGCCATTGCGCTGCATGGCATCCGCGAACTGGTCACGGAACAGCTTGCCAATGTTGATGCCGTTGATGATCACGTTACGCAGTTTCCACTCGCCGTTGACCTTCTCGAGCGTGTACTGCACAGGGTAGACCGCGCCGTTGTTGCCCTTGACGCTCATGTTGACGCTGGTGCGGTCACCCGACTCATCCCCGGCAGGGGCGACGGTAATCCCCTGGTTGTTGTACTCCAGCAGGGCGTTGCCATAGAACTGGAACAAGCCCTTCTTGAAGTTTTCCTGGAATGTCTGCATCTGCGCAGGCGTAGCCTTGCGCGAGTACTTGACGGTCATGATGCTTTTGGAAATACCTTCAGCATCAACAACAGGCCCGACAATCGTGTTCAGCGCGTTATAGAACTGACTCGGGTCCTGCTTGTACTTTTCCTTGTTGGCACTCAGGTCAGCCAACATCTTGTTGGTGGTGTCCTGCACCAGGTCATGCGCAGAACCGCCGGCAGCGGCGTTAGCCATCAACGGCAGTGCCGCGAGCAGTACCAACAGGCCACGTCGCAAAGTAGAGATCATGAACACATTCCTCATTTGGCGTCTTTATTGACGGTATTGAGCAGGAATTTACCGATCAAGTCCTCCAGCACCAACGACGACTGTGTGTCATGAATGGTCGAACCATCCTTGAGCAGGGCAGATTCCCCGCCGACGCTGATGCCGATGTACTTCTCGCCCAGCAGGCCAGCGGTGAGGATAGACGCAGTGGAGTCAGTCGGCAGGTTATCTACCTTCTTGTCCACCTGCATGGTCACACGGCCGGTGAAGCTGTCGCGGTCCAGATCGATTGCCGTGACCTTGCCGATGGTTACACCCGCCATGGTCACTTTAGCTCTGACAGTCAAACCGGCGATATTGTCGAAGTAGGCGTAAAGTTTATAAGTATCGGCGGTGGGGCTGGCCGATAGGCCGCTGACTCGCAGGGCGAGCAACAGTAAAGCCAGGATGCCAGCCAGCAAGAAAAGGCCGACACCGATTTCCACAGTGCGGTTTTGCATCAGAAATCTCCAAACATCAAGGCGGTCAAAATGAAGTCAAGGCCCAGTACCGCCAGCGAGGCGTACACAACGGTCTTGGTGGTGGCGCGACTGATCCCTTCTGAGGTGGGCTCACAGTCATAGCCTTGGAATACGGCGATCCAGGTCACTACAAAGGCGAAGACGATGCTTTTAATGATGCCGTTGAGCACGTCGCCGCTGAAGGTCACGCTGTTTTGCATATTGCCCCAGTAGGAGCCGTCGTAGACCCCCAGCCAGTCAACCGCGACCCAGGAACCGCCCCAGATTCCCACCACGCTGAACACCATCGCCAGCAGTGGCAGGGAAATGAAGCCGGCCCACAGACGCGGGGCAACAATGTACTTGAGCGGATCGACACCGATCATTTCCAGGCTGGACAGCTGTTCGGTGGCCTTCATGTTGCCGATTTCGGCCGTCAGTGCCGAACCGGCACGCCCGGCAAACAGGAGAGCGGTCACCACCGGGCCCAACTCACGCAACAGCGTCAGGGCAACCATCTGCCCAACAGCCTGCTCGGACCCGTAGCTGGAGAGGATATTGAAGCCTTGCAGCGCCAGCACCATGCCGATGAACACCCCGGAGACCACGATGATCACCAGAGACATCACGCCCACGGAGTGCAGTTGCTTGATCAGCAGGCCGAAACCGCCGCCAATACCGCCGCGGCCGAGCAAGGCATGAAACAGGAAAATCGTCGAACGCCCCAGCACACCGATGATATCGATGCCGGAGCGACCGAAAAGGCGAACCTTTTCGAGTAATGATGTCTTGCGCATCAGCGCTTCCCCAGAAGATCTGAGCGGTAGTCCGCTGCCGGAAAGTGAAAAGGCACCGGGCCATCGGGATCGCCGGTCATGAATTGGCGAATGCGCGGGTTGTCTGCGTTCATCAGTTCTTCAGGCGTGCCCTGCCCCAGCACCTGGCCATCGCCCACTACATATAGGTAGTCGGCAATGCTCGCGGTCTCGGCCAGGTCGTGGGAAACCACGATACTGGTGATACCCAACGCATCATTGAGCAGGCGGATCAGGCGTACCAGCACCCCCATGGCGATCGGGTCCTGGCCAACGAAAGGCTCGTCGTACATGAGAATCTGCGGGTCGAGGGCGATGGCACGCGCCAGGGCGACACGACGCTTCATGCCTCCGGACAACTCGTCGGGCATCAAATCGATAGCACCGCGCAGCCCGACGGCCTGCAATTTCAGCAACACAATGTCACGAATCATTTCATCGGACAGCTGTGTATGCACCCGCAGCGGGAACGCCACGTTTTCGAAAACATCGAGATCGGTAAACAACGCGCCGCTCTGGAACAGGACGCCCATGTGTTTGCGGGCATCGAACAGGTCACTGCGCGAAAGGGTCGGCAGGTTCTGGCCATTGACCCAGACTTCACCGGCGGAGGGGCGCAATTGCATGCCCATCAGGCGCAGCAGCGTAGTCTTGCCGCAGCCGGAAGGCCCCATGATGCCCGTGACTTTGCCGCGGGGAATGCGAATATCCACATTATTGAAGATGCTGCGCGTACCGCGCTTGAAGGAAAGGCCCTTCAGCTCGACCGCGTAGGCGTTATCGGCACTCATCTAAACTCCTTGGGATGCAGCCTTTCACTCAGACACTTTGTTTTCGACAAATGCTTGCGCCGAATAGACAAAAAGGCCGTGCGGACCGAACTGGCCGCGAACTATATCACTGCTGGTACAGCGCCCCCAAGGCCGGAACAGAGCTTGTTCAGAAACAGGACAGCTAAAAAATCCTGGCTGAGGTTCAATCTCAACCACAGGTGGATTGAATAAAGCCTGACGAACTTGTGTGAGGGAATTGATCATTACCGTTATAATCGCCGACTTTTCGTCAGGCTATACGATTTCAGACATGAGCCAATCCAGCGACCTTATTCAATCCGCACAACGCACCATCCGCCTCGAGCTTGAAGCCGTAGAAGGCTTGCTGGCCCATATCGACGCGGATTTCGTACGCGCCTGCGAGATGATTCTGGCCAGCAAGGGCCGCGTAGTGGTGGTCGGCATGGGCAAATCCGGGCATGTCGGCAACAAGATCGCCGCCACCCTGGCGAGCACCGGGACCACCGCGTTCTTCGTGCATCCGGCCGAAGCCAGCCACGGCGACATGGGCATGATCACCCGGGACGACATCATCCTGGCACTGTCCAACTCCGGCACCACCAACGAAATCGTGACCCTGCTGCCGCTGATCAAGCGCCTGGGTATCCAGCTGATCAGCGTGACCGGCAACCCGGACTCGACGCTGGCAAAAGCCGCCGAAGTGAATTTGAACGTGCACGTTGCCCACGAGGCCTGCCCGCTGAACCTGGCACCGACCTCCTCCACCACCGCTGCCCTGGTCATGGGCGATGCGCTGGCCGTGGCATTGCTGGAAGCCCGCGGGTTTACCGCCGAAGACTTCGCGTTTTCCCACCCGGGCGGCGCCCTTGGCCGTCGCCTGCTGCTGAAAGTGGAAAACGTCATGCACGCCGGCGACGAGCTGCCACAAGTGCCACGCGGCACCTTGCTGAAAGATGCCTTGATGGAAATGACCCTCAAGCGCCTGGGCATGACCGTAATCCTGGAGTCCGACGGGCGGCTGGCCGGGGTCTTCACCGACGGCGACCTGCGCCGCACCCTGGACCGCAACCTCGACATCCAGACCGCCACCATCGACGAAGTCATGACGCCTCACGGCAAGACCGCACGCCCTGACATGCTCGCGGCCGAAGCACTGAAGATCATGGAAGACCACAAGATCCTGGCGCTGGTGGTGGTCGACAGCGACGACCGTCCGGTTGGCGCCCTGAACATGCACGACTTGCTGCGTGCGGGAGTGATGTAAATGACCACCGACCTGTTGCAACGGGGCAAGCACATCAAGCTGGCGATTTTCGACGTCGACGGCGTGCTGACGGATGGCCGCCTGTACTTTCTGGAAGACGGCAGCGAATTCAAGACGTTCAACACCCTCGACGGCCAGGGCATCAAGATGCTGATGGCGGCGGGCGTGCAAACCGGCATCATCAGCGGTCGCAAGACCCCGGTTGTGGAACGCCGCGCACAAAACCTGGGTATTCCTCACCTGTATCAGGGCCGCGAGGATAAACTGGTGGTTCTGGACGAGCTTCTTGGCCAACTCAACCTAAGCTATGAGCAGGTTGCGTACCTGGGTGACGATTTACCCGACCTGCCGGTGATTCGCCGGGTCGGCCTGGGCATGGCCGTGGCCAATGCGGCGGCGTTCGTTCGCGAACACGCCCATGGTGTAACCACCGCCCGCGGCGGCGAAGGCGCCGCCCGCGAGTTCTGCGAGTTGATTCTGCGCGCCCAAGGCAGCCTTGAAGCGGCCCACGCCGCCTACCTATAGAGCGTTTTATGCTGAGTAAAAAGATTCGCAATTTCCTGATACTTGCAGTCATCGCCGCGGTTTTCCTCGCGGTCGGCTACTGGAATATCAGCCCGGAGCGCTTCCTCGACAAGCCGGTTGCACAGGTTGACGAGAGTGCTATCGACTATTACGCCATCAACGCCCACAGCATCCAGTACCTGCCCGATGGCAAGGTCCAGTATGAAATGACCTCCGACAAGGTCGAACACTTGAAGGCCTCCGAGGTCACTTTGCTGACCAAGCCGGACATGAACCTGTACCGCGGCGCCGAATTTCCGTGGCACGTCACCAGCGAGCGTGGCGAGGTCAACCCGGACGGCACCCAAGTGGAACTGATTGACTCGGTGCGGGTAGCCCGCACTGACGCCAAGAACCGCGACACCATTATTACCAGCAGTCGCATGACCGTATTCCCACAGAAGCAATATGCGCAGACCGAGCAAGACGTTAGAATTGACGGCGCTGGCGGTGTATCGACTGGCAAGGGAATGAAAGCGTATTTGAAAGAAAGCAGGATACACCTGCTATCGAACGTAAGAGGACAGTATGAGGCTCGTTAAAACCCTCCCTATTTTGCTCGGCCTGGGCGCAGCACTGGGAAGCGTGAGCGCCTGGGCTCTGCCGAACGATAGCCAGCAACCGATCCACATTCAGGCTGACGATGCGCAGCTGGATGACAAGCAAGGTATCGCGACCTACACGGGCAGCGTGATCATCACCCAGGGCTCGATGAAAGTGACGGGTAACACCGTGACACTGACTCGTACCCCGGCAGGCGATATCGACGTGGTCACTTCGGTGGGCAACCTGGCGTATTTCGAACAACTGCAGAAAGTGGGCGACCCTACGCCGGTCAAAGGCTATGGCAAGACGATCCAGTACCACGCCCAGCAAAACCGCATCGTGCTGATCGACCAGGCCCGGGTCATCAATGACGGCAACACCACCGACGGCGAAAAAATCGTCTACGACACGGTGAAGCAGATCGCCCAGGCCGGCCGTGCTACCGGCTCGAAAATCAGCACGCCGAAGCCGCGTATCGACATGGTTATCCAGCCGAAGCAGAAACCGGGCGCAGCCCAGCCGGCGCCGAAACCCGACGCGAAGAAGGCGAATTAATGGCAACCCTGAAAGCCCAGCATCTGGCCAAGGCTTATAAAAGCCGTCAGGTCGTGCGTGACGTCAGCCTGTCGATCGACAGCGGCCAGATCGTCGGCTTGCTCGGCCCCAACGGTGCCGGCAAGACCACCTGCTTCTACATGATCGTCGGCCTGGTGCAGGCCGATCAAGGCCGCGTCCTGATCGACGACCTGGACGTGAGCCACCAGCCTATGCACGGCCGTGCGCAGGCGGGTATCGGCTATCTTCCCCAGGAAGCATCGATCTTCCGCAAACTGTCGGTTTCCGACAACATCATGGCCATCCTCGAGACCCGCAAGGAACTCGACCGCGCCGGGCGCAAGAAAGAGCTGGAAAGCCTGCTGCAGGAATTCCACATCAACCACATTCGCGACAACCTCGGCATGAGCCTTTCCGGCGGCGAGCGTCGTCGTGTGGAAATCGCCCGTGCGCTGGCCACGGCGCCCAAGTTCATCCTGCTGGACGAACCTTTCGCCGGTGTCGACCCGATCTCGGTCGGCGACATCAAGCAGATCATCCATCATCTCAAGGCCAAGGGCATCGGTGTATTGATCACCGACCACAACGTCCGTGAGACACTCGATATCTGCGAAACCGCCTACATCGTCAACGATGGACAGCTGATTGCCGAAGGTGACTCTGCCACTATCCTGGCCAACGAACTGGTCAAGGAAGTGTATCTGGGTCACGAGTTCCGCCTGTAAACACGGTGGTATCAGGCCATTCGCCATGGAGCGCGGTAGTCAATAAAAACCTCAGTATTTTTATTGTTACCGCGCTCTAGGCAAAGCCCCCGATATCAGGCATATAATTTGCTTATGTTTGGCGCTCACGCGCCCTGTCGTGGATGGCGCATTGCGCCGGCGAATAAGGTGTTAAGCCCCTGCCATGAAACCATCGCTAGTCCTGAGAATGGGCCAGCAGCTGACGATGACACCGCAGCTGCAACAGGCCATCCGCCTGCTCCAATTGTCGACCCTGGACCTGCAACAGGAAATCCAAGAGGCCCTGGAGTCCAATCCGATGCTCGAACGCCAGGAAGAAGGCGACGACTTCGATAATGCAGACCCGCTGGCCGACAACATCGAGCAAAAGCCCAACCCCGACGTACAGGAACCCTCCTACCAGGAAACCGCCCCCACGGTGGATAACCTTGAGGAAGGCGAATGGAACGAACGCATTCCCAACGAACTTCCCGTGGATACCGCCTGGGAAGACGTCTACCAGACCAGCGCCAGCAGCCTGCCCAGCAACGATGACGACGAGTGGGACTTCACCACCCGCACATCAGCCGGCGAGAGCCTGCAGAGCCATTTGCTCTGGCAACTGAACCTGGCACCGATGTCCGATACCGATCGCCTGATCGCCGTGACCCTGATCGATTGCATCAACAACCAGGGCTACCTGGACGAGACCCTTGAGGAGATCCTCGAGGCGTTCGACCCGGAACTGGACATCGAACTGGACGAAATCGAAGCCGTCCTGCACCGCATCCAGCAATTCGAGCCGGCCGGCATCGGCGCCCGCAACCTCAGCGAGTGCCTGCTGCTGCAACTGCGCCAATTGCCGGCCAAGACGCCTTGGCTGAGCGAAGCGCAGCGCCTGGTCACCGACTACATCGACCTGCTGGGCAGCCGCGACTACAGCCAGCTGATGCGCCGCATGAAGCTCAAGGAAGATGACCTGCGCCAGATCATCGAGCTGGTGCAGAGCCTCAACCCACGCCCGGGCTCGCAGATCGAGTCCAGCGAAGCCGAATATGTCGTGCCCGACGTGATTGTGCGCAAGGACAACGAACGCTGGCTGGTGGAGCTGAACCAGGAATCGGTGCCGCGCCTGCGGGTCAATCCGCAATACGCAGGTTTTGTGCGCCGCGCCGACACCAGCGCCGATAACACCTTCATGCGTAACCAACTGCAGGAAGCCCGCTGGTTCATCAAGAGCCTGCAAAGCCGCAACGAAACCCTGATGAAAGTCGCCACCCAGATCGTCGAGCACCAGCGCGGCTTCCTGGAATACGGCGATGAAGCAATGAAGCCGCTGGTACTGCACGACATCGCCGAGGCGGTGGGCATGCACGAATCAACGATTTCCCGGGTGACCACGCAAAAATTCATGCATACCCCACGGGGTATATATGAGCTGAAATACTTTTTCTCCAGCCACGTCAGCACCTCCGAAGGCGGCGAATGCTCGTCCACGGCGATCCGCGCGATCATCAAAAAACTGGTTGCCGCGGAAAATCAGAAAAAGCCGTTGAGTGACAGCAAGATCGCTGGTTTACTGGAGGCACAAGGCATTCAGGTCGCCCGTCGAACCGTCGCCAAGTACCGCGAGTCCCTAGGGATCGCGCCTTCCAGCGAGCGTAAGCGTTTGATGTGACGGGCGGGCCATAGCGTTCCAGTGGCGGGTATTCCTACCCGCCGCTTTATGCACTGGCAACGAAGGAGAAGCTGTATGCAAGTCAACATCAGTGGACACCATGTAGAAGTCACCCCTCCATTGCGCGAATACGTCGAGCTGAAGCTGAAGAAGCTTGAGGGCCATTTCGACAAGATCACCAACGTGCAGGTCATCATGAAGGTCGACAAGCTTCAGCAGAAAATCGAAGCGACACTTCAGATACCCGGTGGCGAAGTGGTCGCCAATGCCGAACATGAAGACATGTATGCATCAATCGACTTGCTCACAGACAAGCTTGACCGCCAACTTAAAAAGCATAAGGAAAAGCAGCAGAGCCTTCTTCAAGGCACTGGCCGCTAACACTCCCCACCCATGATCCGACTTGAAACCATCCTGACCCCCGGCCGTTCCCTCGTGAACGTGCCGGGCGGCAGTAAAAAGCGCGCCCTCGAACAAATTGCCAACCTGATCGGCCGCGAAGTGCCCGAACTGGATACGCAAGCTGTGTACGAGGCTCTGATCGCCCGTGAAAAGCTCGGCTCCACCGGCTTTGGCAACGGCATCGCCATTCCTCACTGCCGCCTGCAAGGCTGTGAGTCTCCAGTCAGCGCCCTGCTGCACCTGGACGCCCCTATCGATTTCGACGCCATCGACGGCGCGCCGGTCGACCTGCTGTTCGTGCTGCTGGTCCCGCAAGCTGCCACCGATGCGCACCTGGAGCTGCTTCGGCAGATCGCCAGCATGCTCGACCGCAAGGACGTACGCGACAAACTGCGTAGCGCCTCAAGCAATGAGGCGCTCTACCAGGTTGTCCTGGATGAACAAAACGGGCATTAATCATGCGTTTGATCATCGTCAGCGGCCGTTCCGGCTCAGGTAAAAGCACGGCCCTCAATGTTCTTGAGGACAACGGCTTCTATTGCATCGACAACCTGCCCGCCGGCCTGCTACCGGAACTGGCGGAACGCGCGCTGATTCATACCGAGCTGGCGCAACCGCTGGTCGCCGTGTCGATCGACGCCCGCAACCTGCCCAGCCACCTCACACGCTTTCCTGAACTGCTCGAAGAAGTGCGGGCCAAGCACATCCATTGCGATGTGCTGTACCTGGACGCCGACGAAGAGACCCTGCTCAAGCGCTTCTCTGAAACCCGTCGCCGCCACCCGTTGAGCAGCCCTCATCGTTCCCTGGCCGAAGCCATCGAGGACGAGACCAAACTGCTGGGGCCGATCATTGACCTGGCCGACCTCAAGATCAACACCACCAGCCTGAACCTGTATCAACTGCGGGATGCGATCAAGCTGCGTCTGCTGAACCAGCCGGAGCCAGGCACGGCGTTCCTTGTCGAGTCGTTCGGTTTCAAGCGCGGCATGCCGGTGGATGCCGACCTGGTGTTCGATGTGCGCTGCCTGCCCAACCCGTACTGGAAGCCGGAACTGCGCGATCAGTCGGGGCTGGACCAACCTGTGGCCGAGTACCTGGCGGCGCAACCGGATGTCGAGGAAATGTACCAGGACATCTCCAGCTACCTGCTCAAATGGCTGCCGCGTTTTGCGGCCAGCAATCGGGCTTATGTCACCATCGCCATTGGCTGCACCGGCGGCCACCACCGATCCGTCTACCTGACCGAACGCCTGGGCAAGGTGCTGCAACAAACCCTCAAGAACGTCCAGGTTCGCCACCGCGACCTCAGCTGAAAGGAACACCCCCGCGATGCCCGCTCTGGAAATTGAAATCATCAACAAGCTGGGCCTGCACGCCCGGGCCTCGGCCAAGTTCGTCGGCGTCGCCGGGCAGTTCCCTTGCCAGATCCGCGCCGGGCGCACCCCGGAATCCATGGTCGACGGCAAAAGCATCATGGCCATGATGATGCTGGCTGCGGGCAAGGGCACGAAGATTCATTTGAAGACCGAAGGCGAGCAAGAGCAGGAAGCGATGGATGCCCTGGTAGCGTTGATCAATAATTTCTTTGATGAGGGCGAGTAGGTAATCGCCCCTCCCCTGCGTCAGTTGGACAGCAGTTTGCCGTTGAACAGAATCTTCAACGTCTTGACCGTCAGTACGGCCAGGGCGATCGTCAGGAAAGCCAGGATCAGATAGGCAATCGCTTCCAGGATCACGCCTCCTTTGGCATCGGCATATTTCAACGCAGCGTTGCTCAATGCCGCAATCGGAAAGCTGATTGCCCACCAGGCAGGAGAAAAAGGCGCGGCCTGACGGAATACTTTGAATGCCAGCACCCCAAACAGGAACAGGCCAAAGTAGAAGAGCACGCTGGCAAAATAGTCGACGCTGCCAAAGAAGTTGGTGTAAGCCAGAAAGCCGACTTCAAAGGGGGCGATAAGTATAATCAGCGAAGGTGTCATACCTTTGGCCATCACCGGCTCGTGAACCAGACGTGAAAAAATTCGCGTGAAGAACACCAGCGCAATCACACTCCCTACCGCCATCGCGAACAGATTGAACTCGTATGCCCACGCCATGGGCATGTGGGCACCTGTCACCGCGATGTCGAGCGCCGCCACCCCCGGGATCAGCCAGGCAGGCACCGCATATTGCGACTCCTGATTACCGGACAACAGTCGCGAGAGCACAATTGCCGCCAGGATCATGGTCAGCAGGCTACCCAACATCCAAAGCCCCTGGCTGATCAGGGTGCTAGCTGAACCTACGACTGCCGACAGCAGCAGCAACGCGATCGTCACCGTGCCAAAGAAATTTCCTGATATCGGGTGATTGAACTCGGCTTTGACCGCCGCAGGGTATTTAACCCATTTGGTGAGATACCCCGCCACCAGTGCGATAAACACCAGAATGGCAAACCCACCAATGACCGCTCCGATCATTTGCGCGTAAGCCACATATTCACTGGCGGACTGCCAGGCCAGGCTCAGGCCGGCCAACCCCATCACGGCGCCAAACAAATTGATGGGAAGATTCTTGATGGACCCCGACCGCTCGCTCGATTCGACAGCGAAGGGGGGAAGTGGCGCGTTACAGATGCTCATGCGGGTCTCCGGTTGACGATAAAGCACGTGACGGACAGTGTCGCCTACCTCCCCTCTGTCCTATAGTGTCGCTTAGCGACGATTTCAGCCATTTCCACTACGGAGACCGACACCATGCGAATTGCCCTCCTGGCGTTTCCCCGTGTGCAAATGCTGGATGTCGTGGGCCCTGCCGATGTGTTCGCTGAAGCGGCCAGGCAATTGGGCAATTCCCGTGCATACCGGATCTCGGTCATCGGTACCGTCGCGGGGCAGATCAAGGGAACCAATGGGCTTCGCCTGGCCACGGATGACTCCATCGAGACGTTCAAGGGGGCTATCGATACGCTGCTGATCGCAGGAAGCCCCAGCGTGAATGACGTGGCACACGACGCCCACCTGCGGGACTGGGTGCGCTACCAGGCCACGCGCGTGCGGCGGATAGGCTCGGTTTGCAGTGGCGCTTTTGTGCTGGGGGCTGCTGGCTTGCTGGTCGGGCGACGCGTCACCACGCACTGGAATTCCAGTGCATTGCTGGCCCGGCAATACCCCGATGCCGTGGTCGAACCGGACAGCATTTTTATCCGCGACGGTAACCTGTACACCTCCGCCGGTGTGACGGCCGGTATGGATCTGGCGCTCGCGTTAGTCGAGGAGGACCACGGCCGTGATTTGGCGCTCAGTGTGGCCAGGGAAATGGTGATGTACTTCAAACGGCCGGGCGGCCAGTCACAGTTCAGCGCCCAACTGGCGGCACAGACCGCAGAGCGCACGAACATTCGCCAGATACAGACCTATATCGTCGACAACCTGGCCGCAGACCTGAGCGTGGCATTGCTGGCCCAGCGCGCTGACATGAGCGAACGCAACTTTGCCCGGGTATTCAAGGCCGAGGGTGGATTCACCCCTGCCGAGTTCGTGGAGCTGGCACGTATCGACCAGGCACGGCGGCTGATCGAAGGCTCGAATGTCTCGCTCAAACGCCTGGCCGATCAGGTCGGCTATGCCAATGTTGATGGGTTCCGGCGCGCCTTCGTTCGCCGCCTGGGCGTTACCCCCAGCGACTACCGCAAGCGCTTCTTGTAGAAGCGCGACAGCCTCAGCCCAACGCCGTATCCATCACCATCATCAAGCAAAACCCGATACACAGCCCCAGGCTGGCGAGCTTGTCATGGCCATTGCGCCGCGACTCGGGAATGACTTCGTGAGTCACCACCAGCAGCATGGCCCCGGCCGCCAGCGCCAGCCCCAGCGGCAACAGCACCTGAGCCAGGCTCACCAGCCAGGCACACAGCACCGCAAACACCGGCTCCACCAGCCCTGACGCCGCGCCGATCAGGAACGCCTTGACCCGTGACATCCCTGCCCCGGCCAGCACCAACGCAATCACCAGTCCCTCCGGCACATCCTGCAAGGCGATACCCATGGCGAGGCTGTCGGCATCCGGCATGCCGCCGCCTGCCGAGACACCCACGGCCATGCCTTCGGGAATGTTGTGGGCAATGATGGCGAACACAAACAGCCAGATACGCGGCGGTATCACCGGATGCTCCGGACTGCCCACGAGCATTTCCGGGGTGGCGCCGGAGACCTTGCGATCCACCAGATACAGCCCGAACGCGCCCAGCATGATGCCGAAACTGATCAATCCACTGGCGCCCCATGGCGTCAGCCCCAGGCTTTGGGCAGCCGCAATACCCGGCACGATCAGCGAAAACGCCGTAGCGGCCAACATCACCCCGGCACCGAAGCCGAGCAGCGTGTCGCTCACCGCCAATGGCATCCGGCGGATCACCAGTACCGGCACGGCACCCAGGGCGGTGCCGAGCGCGCAGATGGCCCCGCCCTGCAAGGCACGCAGGATGCGCGATTCCAGGTCAAGCCAGGCCAGCCCTTGGGCCACCAGCAATGCAGTTCCTGCCAATAGCAGCAGCGAGCCAAACGCATAACGAAACATTCGCACGCTGCTGATCGCCAGTGTTTCAGTGCCCATAGTCGGCCTTAGATCTTGTTATAGAGGAGTTTCAGCCCAGCGCAGCCTGGTAGCGGCCGGCAACTTCCGGCCAGTTGATGACGCTGTAGAACGCATTGATGTATTCCGGACGACGGTTCTGGTACAGCAGGTAATAAGCGTGTTCCCAGACGTCCAGACCGAGGATTGGCGTATTGCCGTTCATCAACGGGCTGTCCTGGTTGCCGCTGCTTTCCACCACCAGGGTCTTTTGCGGCGTCACGCTCAACCACGCCCAGCCGCTGCCGAAACGGGTCAAGGCAGCTTTGGTGAAGGCCTCTTTGAAGGCGTCGAAACCGCCCAACTGCTCGTCGATGGCGTCACCCAGCGCGCCGTCTGGCTTGCCGCCGCCCTTGGGCGACATGACAGCCCAGAACAACGAGTGGTTGGCGTGGCCGCCGCCCTGATTGATCACCGCCGCCCGGAGTTTTTCCGGCAGTTGCTGGACGCTGGACACCAGTTTCTCCACCGGCCAAGCGGCAAACTCGGTGCCTTCGACGGCTGCGTTGAGGTTGTTGATGTAGGTCTGGTGGTGCTTGGTGTAGTGGATCTCCATGGTTTGCGCGTCGATATGCGGTTCAAGGGCATCGTAGGCGTAAGGCAAGGCCGGCAAGGTGTAGGACATATCAATGAGCTCCATAAAAAGGGCTGTTGCGGGTCGACGCATCCGATGGCGCCACGTTGCTGCCCAGCAGGCGGTGGGTACGTGGGTACTCACCGTGATCGCTGATGAAATTCAGCAGTTCGACGTAGGTCTTGCTGCTCTGGCGCAGGGCCGCTTCCCGCAATAGCGGGTTAAGACGGGTGTCTTGCATGGTCTGCAACAGGCGCTGGTGAATGGCGCAGAGGTATTCCGCGCTTTCTTCCGGCTGGTTCAGGCGCAAGTGCAGGTCGGCCAGGTTGTGATGGGAAATGACGCAAGCCGCCACCGCTTCGTCGGCATCCGCCCAGCGCTCAAACAACACTTGAGCCAGGGCCAGGGCTTGCAGGTAGGCCTCGCGGGCATCTACCAGCTCGCCCGCCATAAAGCAGCGATTGGCCCGTTCGATCGTGCGTTTCCAGTGCTCCATGGTGAGCCTCCAAAGCAGGGTCGGTGATTACACGCCGCCAGCCGTGAGCTTTTCCGGATCCAGCAGGATTTCCAGTTGGCTGCGGGGCAAGTCGGTATGTTCAAGCGCCACATCAATCACCGGACGGCCTTGTTGATAGGCCCTCTTGGCGATTTCGGCGGCCTTTTGGTAACCGATGATCGGGTTCAGTGCGGTCACCAGGATCGGATTGCGCGACAGCGCTTCCTTGAGCTTGGCTTCGTTGACCTTGAAGCTGGCGATGGCCTTGTCGGCCAGCAGTCGGCTGGAGTTGGCCAGCAACTCCAGGCTGCCGAGCAGGTTCTGGGCAATGATCGGCAGCATCACGTTGAGTTCGAAGTTGCCGGACTGGCCGGCGATGGTAATCACCGTGTCGTTGCCGATGACTTGTGCGGCAACCATGGCGGTGGCTTCCGGGATCACCGGGTTGACCTTGCCGGGCATGATCGAAGAGCCCGGCTGCAGGCCTTCCAGCTCGATTTCACCAAGGCCCGCCAATGGGCCGGAGTTCATCCAGCGCAGGTCGTTGGCGATTTTCATCAGGGACACGGCGGTGGTCTTGAGCTGCCCGGAGACCGCGACGGCCGTGTCCTGGGAGCCGATCAGCGCGAACAGGTTCTTGCCTGGGGTGAACTGGACGTGGGTCAGGCTGCTCAGTTGCTGGCTGAAGCGCGCTGCAAACTCCGGATGCGCATTGATCCCGGTGCCGACTGCAGTGCCACCCTGGGCCAGCGCCTGCAAGCTCGGCAGCAGGTCTTGCAGATGGCCGATATTGGCCTTGAGCTGCTGCGCCCAGCCATTGAGCACCTGGCTCATGCGCACCGGCATGGCGTCCATCAGATGCGTCCGACCGGTCTTGACGAAACGGTGCACCTCCTCGGCCTTGTGCTCGATCACCTGGACCAGGTGCAGCAGCGCCGGCAGGGTCTGTTCGTGCAGCACCAGTGCCGCGCTGACGTGAATGGTGGTCGGGATGATGTCATTGCTGCTCTGGCCGCAGTTGACGTGATCGTTAGGGTTGACCGGCTCGCCCAGCAAGCGGCTGGCGAGGGTCGCAATCACTTCGTTGGCGTTCATGTTGGAGCTGGTGCCGGAACCGGTCTGGAAGATATCCACCGGGAAATGCTGCATGAAATCGCCTTCCAGCAAGCCTTGGGCGGCATCAACGATGGCCTTGCCCTGGGCTTCGCTCAGTTGTTTCAGCTCGACGTTGGCTTTAGCGGCGGCAGCCTTGGCCAGGATCAACGCACGAATGAACTGCGCCGGCATGCGCTGGTGGCTGATGGGAAAGTTGTTCACCGCACGCTGGGTTTGTGCGCCATACAAGGCTTCGGCGGGCACTTGCAGTTCGCCCATGCTGTCGCGTTCGATACGGGTGTTACTCATCGGAAGATCCTTGCACCAGGTCAGAGTGAGAAATCGATGGCAGCAATTCGCAGGTCGCCAATTGCCAGGCAAAGGTCTGCCAGCGCTTGAGGCGGCAGGCACAGTGGGAAAGTTTTTCCAGGTCGCGCAACGGGCGCCAGGCCTGGTCCAGGCACATGGACCGCCAGTGCCAGGGCAAGGCGATGTCGGAGGCGGTGTCCAGCAGCAGGCGGAATGAGGTTTCGCCGATGGTCCACGGGTGGGTCGCAGTGCAACAGGCGAGGTACCGGCCTTCGGCCAGATAATGTTCGATCAGGCGGGGCTCGTCGGGAGCAAGGCCGCAACGAATCTGACGATTCATCCAACGCCAGCTTTCCAGGTAGGGATCCTCATGCAGGACAGAACTCATGATCCACACTCATTCGGTAATGATATTTATTATTAAATGATATTGAGAATCAAAACAAGAGCCTGAGGGAGTCACTCGGAATTCCAGGCACAAAAAAAGGCGCGCCACCCAATGGGTGGCGCGCCTTCTTTATGGCGTCTGTCGGCGGATTAGCTGCCGGCGACGGTCATCTTTTCGATCAACACCGAACCGGTGCGGATGTTGCTGCGCAGTTCCAAGTCATTACCCACCGCGACAATCTGCTTGAACATGTCACGCATGTTGCCCGCGATGGTCACTTCCTGCACGGCGAACTGGATTTCGCCATTTTCCACCCAGAAACCCGCCGCACCACGGGAGTAATCACCCGTGACCATATTCAGGCCATGGCCCATCAACTCGGTGACCAGCAAGCCACGGCCCATGCGCCGCAACAGCGCCGCCTGGTCTTCATCGCCATGGGTGATGAACAGGTTGTGTACGCCACCGGAGTTGGCGGTGCTTGGCAGGCCGAGTTTGCGACCGGCGTAGGTGCCCAGCACATAGGACACCAGCTCACCGTTCTCGACGAATGGCTTGGCATAGGTGGCCAGGCCATCACCGTCAAACGACGAACTGCCCATGGCGCGCATCAGGTGCGGGCGCTCATCGATGGTCAGCCATTCCGGGAACAGCTTCTGGCCAATCGCACCTTCCAGGAACGACGACTTGCGGTACAGGTTGCCACCGGAAATCGCCCCAAGGAAACTGCCGAACAAACCACCGGCCAGTTCCGCCGAGAACAACACCGGCACTTCACAGGTCGGCACCGGGCGCGCGCCCAGGCGGCTGGCAGCACGCTGCGCGGCGCGCTGGCCGATGAGTACCGGGTCCATCAGCAATTCGCCCTGGCGGTTCACGTCGTACCAGTAATCACGCTGCATCTGGCCGTTGGCTTCGGCGATCATCACGCAGCTCAGGCTGTGACGCGTCGAGGCATAACCGCCGATAAAACCGTGGCTGTTGCCGTATACACGGCAACCCTGATGAGTACTCAAGGTGGTGCCATCGGCGTTCTTGATCCGGCTGTCGGCATCGAATGCCGCCGCTTCACAGGTCAAAGCCTGTTCAATAGCCTGTTCCGGGGTGATGTCCCAGGCATGGAACAGGTCAAAATCCTTCAAGTCCCGAGCCATCAGGGCTGCATCAGCCAGGCCGGAGCTTTCATCTTCGGAGGTGTGCTTGGCAATCGCCAGCGCTGCTGCAACGGTTTCGCGAATCGCTTCCGGGCCGCTGGCAGAAGTGCTGGCCGAGCCCTTGCGCTGGCCCACGTACAAGGTGATGCCAAACCCCTGGTCGCGGTTGAATTCGACGGTTTCCACTTCCCGCTGGCGCACCGAAGTCGACAACCCCTGCTCCAGGGACACCGCCACTTCACAGGCACTGGCCCCCTGGCGCTTGGCCTCGGCAATGATCTGCTCGACTTGTTCCTGCAGTGCCGGTAACGCTTGCGGACCGACGCTTTGGGCTGCACTCATGGTTTTCTCCACTCAAATTCTGCTTTCGGTTAAGGCCTTCTAGCGACCGGGCCGGACAAGCGGCCCCCGACTGGTTATCATGGCGGCGTTTCTTTGCGGACTGCCACCATGGTTGATTCTTACGACGACTCCCTCGATGGGGAGAAAAGCAAATCTCAGGTCAAACGCGAGCTGCATGCTCTGGTTGACCTCGGCGAGCGCCTTACAACACTCAAGCCTGACTTGTGTGCAAAACTGCCATTGACCGACGCCCTGCGCCGGGCTCTGAACGATGCGCCCAAGCACACCGCGAATATCGCGCGTAAACGGCACCTCATGTTCATCGGCAAACTGATGCGCGACCAGGACACTGACGCCATTCTGACGTTGCTCGATCAACTCGATGCCTCCACTCGCCAGTACAACGAGCGCTTCCATAACCTGGAACGCTGGCGTGATCGCCTGATCGCTGGCGATGACGCGGTACTGGAGAAGTTCGTCATCGAGTACCCGGATGCCGATCGCCAACAATTGCGCTCCCTGATCCGTCAGGCCCAGCACGAACTGGCGCAAAGCAAGCCACCGGCCTCCAGCCGAAAAATCTTCAAATACATCCGTGAGCTGGACGATAGTCAACGCGGCCTGCGCTGACCCTCTTCCCCGGGTGGCGGCCTTCGCCACCCGAAGCTCCCGTTCTTACGACCCCGTGCCACCCACGGTGATCGCATCGATTTTCAAGGTTGGCTGGCCGACACCCACCGGCACCGACTGACCATCCTTGCCGCACGTCCCCACACCGCTGTCCAGCGACAGGTCGTTACCGACCATCGACACCTTGCTCATGGCTTCCGGGCCGTTGCCAATCAACGTTGCACCCTTGACCGGCGCGGTGATCTTGCCGTCTTCGATCAAATACGCCTCGCTGGTGGAGAACACGAACTTGCCGCTGGTGATGTCCACCTGCCCACCACCGAGGTTGGCGCAGTAGATGCCGCGTTTCACCGAGGCGATGATTTCGGCCGGATCGCTTTCGCCGCCGAGCATGTAGGTGTTGGTCATGCGCGGCATCGGCAGGTGCGCGTAGGACTCGCGACGACCGTTACCGGTGCGGGCCACGCCCATCAGGCGCGCGTTGAGCTTGTCTTGCATGTAGCCCTTGAGCACACCGTTTTCGATCAGTGTGGTGCACTCGGTCGGGGTGCCTTCGTCATCGACGCTCAACGAACCGCGACGCCCGGCCAGGGTACCGTCATCGACGATGGTGCAGAGCTTGGACGCAACCATCTCGCCCATGCGCCCGCTGTAGGCGGAACTGCCCTTGCGGTTGAAATCACCTTCCAGGCCGTGGCCCACCGCTTCATGCAGCAGCACGCCGGACCAGCCAGAGCCCAATACCACCGGCAACGTACCCGCCGGGGCCGGAATTGCTTCCAGATTGACCAGGGCCTGGCGCAACGCTTCACGGGCATACCCCATGGCGCGGTCTTCGGTGAGGAAATAACGGTAGTCGGTACGCCCACCGCCGCCATGGCCACCGCGCTCGCGACGGCCATTCTGTTCAACGATCACGCTGACATTGAAGCGCACCAGCGGCCGCACATCCGCCGCCAGGCCGCCATCGGTGGAGGCCACGAGGATGCGTTCCCACACCCCGGCCATGCTTACGGTGACTTGCTGGATACGCGGATCCAGGGCGCGGGTCGCCGCGTCCACACGCTTGAGCAGCTCGACCTTTTCGGCGCGGCTGATCACTTCCAATGGGTTATCCGGGGCATACAGCTGGGCCACGTCCTGGGTGCTGAACGCCTGCACCGTGCCGTTTTGCCCGGCACGGGAGATCGAACGCGCTGCGCGAGCCGCCAGCCCCAGGGCTTCCAGGGTGATGGCGTTGCTGTAGGCAAAGCCGGTTTTTTCACCGGACTGCGCACGCACACCCACGCCTTGGTCGAGGTTGAAGCTGCCTTCCTTGACGATCCCGTCTTCCAGGGCCCAGGACTCGGAAATCTGCCCCTGGAAATATAGGTCCGCAGCGTCGATGCCTGGCCCGGCCAGATCGCCGAGGACCGTTTGCAAGCTTTCGATGGTCACGCCACCAGGCGCCAGGAGGTGTTCACTGACTGAGGACAACAACTCGCTCATAGGTTTGGCCTTAAATTCATCGTTCTGAAGCAGGTCGCTGTGCGCCCTGCGAGAAAAAGCGCCGGTGGCCCGCCACCGGCATGCGCGTCCGTATCGACGCCTGTTCGCTGCTATCGCGTTCGGCCAACAACACCGCCTCGCCTTGATCCTGTTGTGCCAGCACGCGCCCCCATGGGTCGATGATCGCTGCATGCCCGAAGGTTTCCCTGGGCCCCGGATGCACGCCACCCTGGGCGGCCGCCAGCAGGTAGCACTGGGTCTCGATGGCACGCGCACGGATCAGCACATCCCAGTGCGCGGCGCCGGTTACCGCTGTAAAGGCCGAGGGCGCGGTGATCAACTCGGCACCCGCAGCGCGCAATTCGCTGTATAGCTCCGGGAAGCGCAAGTCGTAACACACCGTCAGCCCCAGGCGGCCGACCGGCGTATCGGCGACGACCACCTGGCTACCATGAGCATAGTCATCGGATTCACGATAACGACCCCGGGCATCGGCCACATCGACATCGAACAGGTGCAGCTTGTCGTAGCGGGCAACGATTTCGCCCTGATCATCGATCAGCAGCGAGCAGGCATTGGACTTGGCGTTCGGCTGATCCTTTGGGGGCAGCGGCAAAGTGCCGGCCACTATCCATAAGGTGAGGTCGCGGGCGGTCTGTTTCAACCATGGCAGGATCGGACCTTCGCCCAAGGCCTCGGCGCGACCGATATCGGCCACATCGCGACGGCCCATGGCGGCGAAGTTTTCCGGGAGTACCGCAAGCCTTGCACCGCCCGCCGCCGCTTGCTCCAGCAGGCGCCGAGCCTGAGCCAGGTTGGCCAGCACATCGCTTTGGCTGACCATTTGAATTACCGCAAAGGACATGGGCCCACACTCCAGAAAAGGCATGCGGCCATGCTACTCCACAGGTACTCAGTTTGGCTTTTCAAATGGCTTGTCGAAGGTGATTTTCGGGTCCTTCCACGGGCCTTCTACCTTGTACTGCACGCTGGCGAAACGCGAAACACGGTCGCCAATCAGCTTGTCGATCAGGAACAGCGCCCCGCCAATGGCCGGCGCGCCGACGATCAATGCAGCAATCGGCAGGTTGTTGGTGACCGGCAGCGTCACCAGCAACTTGGCATCGACGCGATCAGCCACCAGGTCCAGGGTGCCGTTGATCTCCAGATTACTCGACGGGCCCGTCATGGTGATCGGCTCACGGGTTACAAACACGCCGTTACTGGCGGCCAGCAAGCCCTTGACCCGGTCATAACTCAAGCCCTTGCCAAGCAAGTCCGAGAAGTCCAGGCGCAGCCGGCGACCGATGGAGTTGAAGTTCAGCAAGCCAAACACCCGCAGGGCCTGCGCACCGCCGTCCACTTCAACAAACTGGCCTTTGCGGAAACTGGCGTCCAGGCTGCCGGAGAAACGCTTGGGACCTACCCAGGCCGGCGAACCCGGCCAGCGGCCGTCCACGTCCACGTGAAAATCTTCGCTGGTCACGCTCGGCGCAAATCCCCAGCCCTTGAGCACGTCGCCAATGTTCTTGCCATCGAGGCGGCCCTTGTACCAACTGCTGCTGGCACCGGGTGCACCTTCCCAACCGCCGGCGCCCTGGAGCACCATGCCCTTGAGCCCCAGGTTCAGGCTGTTGAACGCCATGCCCCTGGTGGTCGGGCGAACTTTCAGAGACCAGGCACCTACCAGGTCCGGGCCCTGGAACAACTGGGCAATCGAGATATCCAGCGCGGGAATATCCTTGGGATCAACATCAGCCAATGGGTCCGGCGCATTTTCATCCGCCTGCACGGTCGGATCCACCGCAGGCAGCTTCACGTATTGCAGGTTGACTGCAATCGGCGCGCCCTTGGCGTCCGGCAACCCCACGGTACCCTTGGCCTGCTGGCTGTCGAACTGCAAGCCCCAGGCAGCGGGTTTGCGGTCCAGCTGCAAGCTGACCTGGTCGAACTGGGTGCCGAAACCGGTCAGCTTGCCGACCTTGAAATCGGCCCCGCTCAACAACTGCTTGGCACTGCCACCCGGGTCGTTGCCGGCGTAGCGGTCCACGAGCTTTTTCCAGGGGTCGATATCCAGCTCCGACAACACGCCGCGGATTCGCAAGCCCTTGCCGGCCGGCAACACCGCATCGCCATCTCCCAGGAACAGCTCACCCCGGCCGTCGGCGAAATTGTCCGCCGGGGCGGCGAAGGTGAAGCTGCCCAACTCGCCATAATCGAACCAGTAACGGCGCTCCTTACCCTGCAAGGTCATGCGGAACACACTGTCGCGGCCCTGGCTCGCCGGCATGCCGAACGGCGCCGGCAGGTCCACGGCCACGCCCTTGAGATTGGAGCTGACCATCAACTGGCTGTCGGCGCCATCGAGGTTGAGCTGCAATTGGTAGGGGATATCGCCGGACACCGGCAACGGCTGGCTGACCTTCAGCCAGTCAGTCAGCCGCTTGACGGTCACCTGCCCTTTCGCGGTGACGCGGGTGTTGAGGTCGCCTGGCTTGCCATCGGCGAAAATCTGCGCGGTGATCGGTCGGTCGAAGGCCTGGGCGCTGATGTTCTGGCCACTCAGGCCCTTGGCGCTGTCGAAGCGGAAATCACCCTTGAGCTGGCTCAGGTCCAGCGTAGGCTCGGCCAGTTGCAGGCGGGACTTGTCGGTCTTGAAATCCACCACGATCTTGGGATCGGCGCCCTTGGCCAGGGGAATATCCAGGTCCAGCTTGCCTTGCAGGTCGCCCTCGCCTTTCCAGCCGGCGAAGGTCGAGGCGGTGCCGATCGGCGCTTCCTGAAGGATTTTCAGGCCATCGCCCAGGCCACCGGCAAAGTTGCCGGTGAGCAGCAGGTGGCTGTCCTTGCCTTCGGGGGCGTGGGGAATGTTGACGTAGATATCATTGACCTTGGTGTCGAGCAGCTGGCCCTTGCTGGCCAGGATGCGCACGCCGCTTTCCTCGACAAACACTTCACCCTTGACCTTGCTCACGTGCGGCCAGCCCGGCTGGAATGCCAGCTCGGCATCATGCACCTTGAAGAACAGGCTGATATTGCGCGAGGCAGGCAGTGCGTCGTGGTTCAGCGAGCCTTGGTACTGGAAGAAGCCCTCGTCCACTGCACCCTTGAGAATCGCAGTGCGCAGCCACTCATCGAGTGCCGGGCTCAACACCGCCGGCAGGTATTTGGGGGTGAAGCGCCCATCGCCGTCAACCATACCGACCCGCAGGTCCATGTAGTCTTCCTGGCTATGGTCGAAATGCAGGCGAATCAGGAAGTCGGCGGCGACCTTGCCCTCCTCGCCCAGCACCTTGATATACGGCGCGATCAGGGTGAAGCCTTCCTTGTCGAGCTTCCACGTCAGGCGGGCGTTGGCCTGGATGTACTGCCAGGGCTTGGCGAAGATCGGAAACAGGTGCAAGGAGAAATCCTTGCTGTCCATGCGCAGCTCACCCTTGCCCAGGTCACCGCTGATGCTGCCGCTGACATTGCGGGCGGCCGGCGCGCCGAAGTAAGCGTCGAAACCAATACGGTCGAGGTTGGCCGCGAAGCTCACGCGCTGGTCGGTGGTGTCTTGAGGCCGATAATCCAGCAACACGTTCCGCAGCGTGCCGGTGGCCTTCAGATGATCCAGGGTGGTGGCCACGGCTTCCGGCAAGGGTGCCAAGGCGTGCAGCAATGGCGTGATCGGCGTCAGGTCGAGGCGATCGGCCTGCAGGTTCCAGACTTCCTGGGCCTTGTCGGTGGCCAGGGTTTGCTGCAGTTGCAGGCGCGATTCCCAGCGGGTGTCGCCGAGGTTCATTGCGAGCGAGTCAAACAGCACCTTGAGGCCGCTGTCACTGCGTTGCAGGTACGCAGTGAGGGCCAGGTTCTCAATATGAGTCGGCTTGCGATCGGCATAGCTGCCCTTGAGCTGCGGGGCGTTGAGGCGCACGGCGGCGCTTTGCACGGTGCCCTTGGCCCAGGTCAGCCAGAATTCGCCGCCGGCCTTGAGTTCGGTAAGTTTCCATTGCTGGGTCAGTTTTGCCGGGATCCATTTTGCCCAGTCACTCTGGGGCAAGCTCAGGTAAGCCTCGGCTTCGCCGTCTTTCCACTGGCTGGCGCGGATTCGGGTGCGCAGGTTCAACGCCAGGGGCTGGCCGTCGGGCAGGGTCAGGCGCGCGTCCAGGCGCTGGCGGTTGGCGCCGGTCTGCAGGCTCACGCCGACATAGGTCAAGGTCAGCGGAGCCTGGTCGAACGGCTGCAGCGTCACCTGGCTGTCGAGCAATGAAACCTGCCCGACCATTTGCAGGCGCGTCAGCAGTTGTTCGGGATCCAGCGGCTGGTCATCCTGCACCGGCAGGCCTTGCAGCGCCCAGTGGCCGTCCTGGTCTTCCTTCACGCTGACTTGCAGGCCGCTGACTTCCAGGTGGGCAATGCGCACTTCACGCGCCAGCAGGCTGGCCCAGATATCCGGCACCACTTGCACCTGGTCCAGGCGCAGGGCGCTGCTGCCCTCGCCGACCATCACGTCGTGAGCCAACAATACCGGCGCGAAGCCACTCCAGCGCCCTTCCAGGCTGCCGATGTTCACGGGCATATCCAGCGCAATACGCGCCTTGGCCTCGATTTCGCCACGGTATTCCGCCACCAACGGCGTCAATTCACGGCCCAGGCTCACGTACACCGCCGCCAATACCAGCAGCAAGGCGCACAGGCCGAGGCCCCAGCGGGTCAATGCGGCAAAAAAGCGTATCAGACGCTCCATGTCAGGCGACCCTCAAAGGCAATAGTCGGACGGCAGATCAAGGCCTGCCCGTCTCGTTGATAAGAACTAACGCGAATCAGAGCAGCACCACGTCATATTGTTCCTGGGAATACATGGTTTCGACCTGGAAGCGAATGGTGCGCCCGATAAAACCCTCCAGCTCGGCTACGTTGCCGGATTCTTCATCCAGCAAACGGTCGACCACCTTCTGGTTAGCCAGGACTCTATAGCCCTCGGCCTGGTAGGCGCGTGCCTCCCGTAAGATTTCCCGGAAAATCTCGTAGCAAACCGTTTCCGGGGTCTTCAACTTACCGCGCCCCTGGCAACTGCTGCACGGCTCGCACAGCACTTGCTCGAGGCTTTCGCGGGTGCGCTTGCGGGTCATCTGCACCAGGCCCAGCTCGGTGATGCCGATGATGTTGGTCTTGGCGTGATCGCGCTCCAGTTGCTTCTCCAGGGTACGCAGCACCTGGCGCTGGTGCTCTTCGTCTTCCATGTCGATGAAGTCGATGATGATGATCCCGCCCAGGTTGCGCAGGCGCAGCTGGCGGGCGATCGCGGTGGCCGCTTCGAGGTTGGTCTTGAAGATGGTTTCTTCGAGATTGCGATGGCCCACAAAGGCACCGGTATTCACGTCGATAGTGCTCATGGCTTCCGCCGGGTCCACCACCAGGTAACCGCCGGACTTGAGCGGCACTTTGCGCTCAAGGGCTTTCTGGATTTCGTCTTCGACGCCATACAGGTCGAAAATCGGCCGCTCGCCCGGGTAATGCTCCAGGCGATCGGCGATTTCCGGCATCAGCTCGGCAACAAATTGCGTAGTGCGCTGGAAGGTTTCCCGCGAGTCGATGCGAATTTTCTCGATCTTCGGGCTGACCAGGTCGCGCAAGGTGCGCAGGGCCAGGCCGAGATCTTCGTAGATCACGCTGGGGGCGCCAATGGTCTTGATCTGCGCTCCGATCTGGTCCCAGAGGCGGCGCAGGTAGCGGATGTCCATGAGGATTTCATCGGCACCGGCACCTTCTGCGGCAGTACGCAGGATAAAGCCGCCGGCCTCCTTGATACCTTCCAGCGCCACGCAGTCACTGACCACCTTTTTCAGGCGCTCGCGCTCGGCTTCATCTTCGATTTTCAGGGAAATACCGACGTGGGCCGTGCGCGGCATGTACACCAGGTAGCGCGAAGGAATCGACAGTTGCGTGGTCAGCCGTGCGCCCTTTGAGCCAATCGGATCCTTGGTGACTTGCACCACCAGGCTCTGCCCTTCGTGCACCAGGGCGCTGATGCTTTCAACCGCAGGGCCTTCGCGCAGGGAGATTTCCGAAGCATGGATAAACGCAGCGCGGTCCAGGCCGATGTCGACGAACGCCGCTTGCATCCCCGGTAACACACGCACGACCTTGCCTTTATAAATATTGCCGACGATCCCGCGCTTTTGGGTGCGCTCGACGTGCACTTCTTGCAGAACACCGTTCTCTACCACCGCCACGCGCGATTCCATCGGCGTGATATTGATCAGAATCTCTTCACTCATGGCTGGGTCTCGTTCAGGCGTTTTCACAATAGTGACCGATCGCTTAAGGCTTGGCGCTGGAATACGGCGTTTAGCGCACGGTAAGGTTTTGCCAACAGGGTATGCCGAATTGGCCCAGCAGTTCTGCGGTTTCGCAGACCGGCAGGCCAACGACGGCAGAGTAGCTGCCATTGAGTCCGGCGACGAACACCGCCGCCAAGCCTTGGATAGCATAGCCGCCCGCTTTGTCCTGGGGCTCGCCGCTGTGCCAATAAGTGGTGGCTTCGTCCGCTGAAATCCTGCGAAAGCGCACACGACTGCTGACCAGCTGCGTTTCGCAACGCTGGCCGTCAATCAGGGCAATGGCCGTCAAGACTTCGTGTTCACGCTCGGAAAGGGCCAGCAACATGGCCAGGGCGTCGGCTTGATCCACGGGTTTACCGAGGATCCGGCCGTCGAGGATCACGGCTGTGTCCGCGCCCAGCACACAGGCGCCGGTGGCATCGGCCAAGGTCGCTCGACCGGCCGCAGCCTTGCCGCGCGCCAGGCGTTCTACGTAGGACGCGGGCGATTCATTTGTAAGGGGAGTTTCATCAATGGCGGCGCTGACGACGGTGAACGGCACGCCGATCTGTGTCAGCAGCTCACGCCGCCTCGGGGAGCCCGAGGCCAGATAAAGCGAATTCATGCAGACTCTCCCTGTAGGGTTCGATAACCAGGCAGAGCCTCGCGATCCATTCAATTGATTTTATAGCGACGACGCAATCCACGCAGGCCAAAACTGACCCAGGGCCACAACAGCGCGCTGACCAGCGCGGGCAACACCAGCGCCAGGGTCGGTTGGCGGTTGCCGGTCAAGGCGCTAAGCCACAGCTGTACCAACTGCGCCAGGCCGAAGATCACCAGGATCACCAGGCACTGTTGCCACATCGGGAACATCCGCAGGCGCTGCTGCAATGACAGCACCAGGAAGGTAATCAGGGTCAGGATCAACGCGTTCTGCCCGAGCAGGGTGCCGTAGAGCACATCCTCCATCAGCCCCAGGCACATGGCCGTGACCATCCCGACCTTGTGCGGCAGCGCCAGGGCCCAGAACGCCAGCAGCAAGGCGAGCCACAGCGGGCGCAGGATCTCCATGAATTGCGGCAGCGGCGAAACGCTGAGCAGCAAGCCGATGGCAAAGGTCAGCCAGACGATCCAGCCGTTACGCGAATGAGTACCGGCCATTATTCTTCCCTCTGCCGAGTGGTTGCCGGGGCCGCGGCCGGTGGTTTGGCGGCGGCGGGCGGTTTGGCAGCGGCAGGTGTTGCAGCCGCAGGCTTGGCCGGACGCGCGCTATGGGCCACAGGCTTGACCGGTGTCGCAACCGGCGCGGCTGGCGTTGCCGGAGCGGCTGCCGGGGCAGCAGGTGCCGCCGGTTTTGGCACGGTGGCCGGAATGATCGGCGCGGTGCCGTTTTGCTTGTCTTCCGCTTCCTGGGCCTGGGCGGCTTCGTTGGCACGCTCTTCCGGGGTGCGGTTGTCACTGAACACCAGCAACAGGTAACGGCTGCGGTTCAATGCGGCGGTCGGCACGGCACGCACAATGGCGAACGGCTGGCCGGAATCGTGGATCACTTCCTTGACCGTCGCGACCGGGTAGCCTGCCGGGAACCGCTGACCCAGGCCGGAGCTGACCAGCAGGTCGCCTTCCTTGATGTCGGCGGTGTCTGCGACGTGACGCAACTCCAGGCGTTCCGGGTTACCGGTACCGCTGGCAATCGCCCGCAGGCCGTTGCGGTTGACTTGCACCGGGATGCTGTGGGTCGTGTCGGTCAGCAACAGCACGCGGGAGGTATAAGGCATCAACTCCACCACCTGGCCCATCAAGCCACGGGCATCGAGCACCGGTTGGCCAAGGACTACGCCGTCGCGCTCACCCTTGTTGATGATGATGCGATGGGTGAAGGGGTTCGGATCCATACCGATCAACTCGGCCACTTCGACCTTCTCATTGACCAGCGCAGAGGAATTGAGCAACTCGCGCAGCCGAACGTTCTGCTCGGTGAGGGCCGCGAGCTTTTGCATGCGCCCCTGCAGCAGCAGGTTTTCGGTCTTGAGTTTTTCGTTCTCCGCCACCAGTTCGGTGCGGCTGCCAAATTGACTGGCGACACCCTGATAGAGACGCTGCGGCAGGTCAGTGATCCAGTACGTCTGCATCAGGACCAGCGACATCTGGCTACGCACTGGCTTGAGCAGTGTGAAGCGGGCATCGACCACCATCAGCGCAACCGATAGCACGACCAGCACCAACAGGCGCACGCCCAATGAGGGGCCTTTGGAAAAAAGCGGTTTAATAAGCCGCTCCTCCCAGGCAAATGTTTTCTTTATTCATACGGCATCAAACCGGCCTGGATGCAGATTGAAGAAGATAAACGCCAACAGGCAGCACTGCAAAGTGCTGCCTGTGAGCGAAACATGGGCAAACCAGCAAATTCTTATTCGCTGGAGAGCAGGTCCATGGTGTGTTTATCCATCATTTCCAGTGCACGGCCACCGCCGCGGGCGACGCAGGTCAACGGGTCTTCAGCAACGATCACTGGCAAACCGGTTTCCTGGGCCAGCAACTTGTCGAGGTCGCGCAGCAAGGCGCCACCACCGGTCAGTACCAGGCCACGCTCGGCGATATCGGAAGCCAGTTCCGGAGGCGATTGCTCCAGGGCGCTCTTCACCGCCTGAACGATGGTGGCCAGGGACTCTTGCAGAGCTTCCAGCACTTCATTGGAGTTCAGGGTGAAGGCACGTGGAACGCCTTCGGCCAGGTTGCGACCGCGAACATCGACTTCGCGAACTTCGCCGCCCGGGTAAGCGGTACCGATTTCCTGCTTGATGCGCTCGGCGGTGGATTCGCCGATCAGGCTGCCGTAGTTGCGACGCACGTAGGTGATGATCGCTTCGTCGAAGCGGTCGCCGCCAACCCGTACGGATTCGGCATACACCACACCATTGAGGGAGATCAGGGCGATTTCAGTGGTACCACCACCGATATCCACCACCATCGAACCGCGCGCTTCTTCAACCGGCAGGCCGGCACCGATCGCAGCGGCCATTGGCTCTTCAATCAGGAACACTTCACGGGCACCGGCGCCAAGGGCCGACTCACGGATGGCACGACGTTCCACCTGGGTGGATTTGCACGGAACGCAGATCAGCACACGAGGGCTGGGCTGCAGGAAACTGTTTTCGTGAACCTTGTTGATGAAGTACTGCAGCATCTTTTCGCAGACACTGAAGTCAGCAATCACGCCATCCTTCATCGGACGAATGGCAGCAATGTTGCCCGGTGTTCGGCCCAACATGCGCTTGGCCTCGGTGCCAACGGCAACGACACTTTTCTGATTACCATGGGTCCGAATGGCCACAACCGATGGCTCATTCAGGACGATACCGCGCTCGCGCACGTAAATAAGGGTGTTGGCAGTGCCCAGGTCGATGGAAAGATCGCTGGAAAACATGCCACGCAGTTTCTTGAACATGGGAAAGGGACCCTAGGCAACGCGTGGGTAAAAAAGTGCGGCAAACTCTAACAACGACAGGGATTTTGGGCAAGGCGCCAATGTGCTAAATTGGCCGACTTTCTGTGCACCAACCCCCACAATCGCGGCCATATGACCGTAGAAATGCGGTAGTGTTCCTACAATCTAACACACGGATAGCTTCCGTTCTGTTTTCCACTGGAGAATCCCATGGCGCTTGAACGCTCCGACGTGGAAAAAATCGCTCATTTGGCCTGCCTGGGCCTCAATGAAGCCGATCTTCCACAGACCACCGCAGCCCTGAACAGCATTCTCGGGCTGGTCGACCAAATGCAAGCCGTGAATACCGACGGCATCGAGCCCCTGGCTCACCCGCTGGAAGCCAGCCAGCGCCTGCGCGCCGACGTCGTGACCGAGCGCAATAATCGCGAGGCTTACCAGTCCATCGCGCCAGCGGTCGAAAACGGCCTGTACCTGGTTCCGAAAGTCATCGACTAAAGGGAAAGAGCCTGCAATGCATCAATTGACTCTGGCCGAGATCGCCCGCGGTCTCGCCGACAAAAAGTTTTCTTCCGAAGAGCTGACCACGACCCTGCTGGCGCGTATCGCCGAGCTGGACCCTAAGGTCAACAGCTTCATCAGCATCACCGAAGAGCTGGCCCTGAGCCAGGCCAAGGCCGCCGACACACGTCGCGCCAACGGTGAGAACGGCGCCCTGTTGGGTGCGCCGATTGCCCACAAGGACCTGTTCTGCACCCAGGGCATTCGCACCAGCTGCGGCTCGAAGATGCTCGACAATTTCAAGGCGCCCTACGACGCCACTGTGGTCGCCAAGCTGGCCGCTGCCGGGGCCGTGACCCTGGGCAAGACCAACATGGACGAATTCGCCATGGGCTCGGCCAACGAGTCGAGCCACTACGGCGCGGTGAAAAACCCGTGGAACCTCGAGCACGTGCCCGGCGGTTCGTCCGGTGGTTCGGCGGCCGCGGTTGCCGCTCGTCTGTTACCTGCCGCCACGGCCACCGACACTGGCGGCTCGATCCGCCAACCGGCCGCTTTCACCAACCTCACCGGTCTGAAACCGACCTACGGTCGCGTTTCCCGCTGGGGCATGATTGCCTACGCCTCCAGTCTCGACCAGGGCGGCCCCCTGGCACGCACCGCTGAAGACTGCGCAATTTTGTTACAAGGCATGGCAGGCTTCGATCCGCAGGACTCCACCAGCATTGATGAACCCGTGCCGGACTACAGCGCCAGCCTGAATACCTCGATCAAAGGCCTGCGCATCGGCGTGCCGAAAGAGTATTTCAGCGCCGGCCTCGACCCACGCATCGCCGAACTGGTGCACAACAGCGTCAAGGAGCTGGAAAAGCTCGGCGCCGTGATCAAGGAAATCAGCCTGCCGAACAACCAGCACGCGATTCCGGCCTACTACGTGATCGCGCCGGCAGAAGCGTCCTCCAACCTGTCGCGGTTCGACGGCGTGCGCTTCGGCTACCGCTGCGAAAACCCGAAAGACCTCACCGACCTGTACAAGCGCTCCCGTGGCGAAGGTTTCGGCGCGGAAGTACAACGCCGGATCATGGTCGGTGCCTACGCCCTGTCGGCCGGCTACTACGACGCGTACTACCTCAAGGCGCAAAAGATCCGTCGCCTGATCAAGAACGACTTCATGGCTGCCTTTAATGAAGTCGACGTGATCCTCGGCCCAACCACGCCGAACCCGGCCTGGAAGATCGGCGCCAAGACCGGCGACCCGATCGCCGAGTACCTGGAAGACCTGTACACCATCACCGCCAACCTCGCCGGTCTGCCGGGCTTGTCCATGCCTGCAGGTTTCGTCGATGGCTTGCCGGTGGGCGTGCAACTGCTCGCCCCGTATTTCCAGGAAGGCCGCCTGCTCAATGTGGCGCACCAGTACCAGTTGAACTCTGACTGGCACACTCGCACCCCTACCGGCTTCTGAGGAGAACACTATGCAATGGGAAGTCGTGATCGGGCTGGAGATTCATACCCAGCTCGCCACCCAATCGAAGATTTTCTCCGGTAGCGCCACCACGTTCGGCGCAGAACCCAACACCCAGGCCAGCCTGGTAGACCTGGGCATGCCCGGCGTGCTGCCGGTGCTGAACCAGGAAGCGGTGCGCATGGCGGTGATGTTCGGCCTCGCCATCGATGCCGAGATCGGCCAGCACAACGTGTTCGCCCGCAAGAACTACTTCTACCCGGACCTGCCCAAGGGCTACCAGATCAGCCAGATGGAATTGCCGATCGTCGGCAAGGGCTACCTGGACATCCCGCTGGAAGACGGCACCATCAAACGTGTCGGCGTGACCCGTGCGCACCTGGAAGAAGATGCCGGCAAGAGCCTGCATGAAGAATTCAACGGCGCCACCGGCATCGACCTGAACCGCGCCGGCACCCCGCTGCTGGAAATCGTTTCCGAGCCGGACATGCGCAGCGCCAAGGAAGCCGTGGCCTACGTCAAGACGATCCACGCGCTGGTGCGTTACCTCGGGATCTGCGACGGCAACATGGCCGAAGGCTCCCTGCGTTGCGACTGCAACGTGTCGGTGCGGCCAAAGGGCCAGGCCGAATACGGCACCCGCTGCGAGATCAAGAACGTCAACTCGTTCCGTTTCATCGAGAAGGCGATCAACACCGAAGTACGTCGCCAGATCGAGCTGATCGAAGACGGCGGCAAGGTGATCCAGCAGACCCGCCTGTACGACCCGAACAAAGACGAAACCCGCGCCATGCGCAGCAAGGAGGAAGCCAACGACTACCGTTACTTCCCCGATCCGGACCTGTTGCCGGTGGTCATCGAGGACTCGTTCCTGGCTGACGTGCGCGCCACGCTGCCGGAACTGCCACCGCAGAAACGCGAGCGTTTCCAGGCGCAGTTCGGGCTTTCGGTGTATGACGCAAGCGTGCTGGCGTCGAGCCGCGAGCAAGCCAACTACTTCGAAAAAGTCGTGAGCATTGCCGGCGACGCCAAACTGGCGGCCAACTGGGTGATGGTTGAGCTGGGCAGCCTGTTGAACAAACAGGGCCTGGAAATCGACGAAGCACCGGTGTCGGCAGAACAGTTGGGCGGCATGTTGCTGCGGATCAAGGACAACACCATCTCCGGCAAAATCGCCAAGACCGTGTTTGAAGCCATGGCCGCAGGCGAAGGCAACGCTGACGAGATCATCGAAAAGCGCGGCCTGAAGCAAGTCACCGACAGCGGCGCGATTTCGGCCGTGCTCGACGAGATGCTGGCAGCCAATGCCGAACAGGTTGAACAATACCGTGCTGCGGATGAAGCCAAGCGCGGCAAGATGTTCGGCTTCTTTGTCGGCCAGGCGATGAAAGCCTCCAAAGGCAAGGCCAACCCGCAACAGGTCAACGAACTGCTGAAAAGCAAACTCGAAGGCTAAACGCGGTGAAATGGTCGGAGCAGGACCTCACGTCCAACTCTGACCCCTTGTGGGAGCGGGCTTGTGTGGGAGCGG